>USTB01000127.1 GCA_900557635.1 uncultured Eubacteriales bacterium | reverse complement strand
TTTGGGGATTCCAAAGACCCTTTCCCAAAAGGGTCTTTGGCGGGGTTCGGGGCAGAGCCCCGCGCATCCCCGCGCATCCCCGCGTCCTTAGCCGACGGTGCAGAGCCACGCGCGGCGGCCGGTGTTTCGGAGCGCGTCCAGGGCGGAGGCGGCGGTGCGTCGGTTCTGAAAAAGACCGTAGACCGCCGAGCCGCTGCCGCTCATCAGCGAACCGACGGCACCGAATTCCATCATTTTGTCCTTGAGACGGAAGCAGGAGGGGGATACCAGCTCGAAAGCGTTGTAAAGACCGCCGCAAACGGTGCGGAGATCGCCGCTGCGCAGGAGGGCGGTCATGGGGTTGCCCTGACGGGGAACGCGCTCCAGACGATCCAGCTCCGCAAACGCGCGGGGCGTGGATACGGGATAATCACCCTCGGCAACTACAAGATAGCAATGGGGCAAGCCGGTGCAAGCCTCGAGCCTGTCGCCGATGCCTCCCACCTTGGCGGCACCGCCGAGGATGCAGAAGGGCACATCAGCGCCCAAACCGCGACCGATCTGCCGCAGGGTAAGGGAGTCCAGATCGGTGTCGAACAGGGCGTTGAGCGCACGAAGAACGGCGGCGGCGTCGGAAGAGCCGCCCGCAAGCCCGGCACATTCGGGGATCACCTTCTTGATGTGGATACGGATGCCGCCCGCATGTCCGGTATAGGCAAAAAAGGCGCGCGCGGCGCGGCAGGCAAGATTGGACTCGCCGCACGGCAAAGACGGATCCGAGCAGGTGAGGCGGATGCCGGGCAGACCGTCGCGGCTGACCGTCACCTCGTCGCACAGTCCGACGGCGTGCATGGTGCTCTCCAGATCATGGTAGCCGTCGGGTCGCAAACCCACGACCTCAAGATATAAATTGATTTTTGCGTGTGCGTTTACCGTAATTTCTTTCATACTCTATCTCATCACTTATCTGAATACCTATGGGATATCGGAAAAGCCGACCGTCGGTTTTTCCGGTTTTATATGTGGGGAAGCGAAGGAGCAAAATGAACCGCGGATCGGTTTCTTTTTCGCATTCCTTCCGGAAAGTATATCATGCGGAGAAGAAAATATCAAGTAAAAACGCGTTTTTTATTGACTAACGGCGCAAAAAACGTTACAATGGTATAGGTTATGACAGCAAACGTCCTTTTCACATGCGTGGAGAAAGGGGGATCCCATGAAATTCAAGCGCAACGAAAAATATGCCTCCATTGCGTTTTACGCCTGCATCATATCCGCACTGACCGCAATATTGGTGATGGCGGGCTTACATATTTCCTCGATTTTAGGCGCGTTTTCAGCACTGTTCCGCTGTTTTGAACCGATCGTGATCGGCTTCATTCTGGCGTATCTCATTAACCCCGCCATGCGCTTTCTGGAGAAGCATTTTCCGAAAAGCCGCTCGGCGGACAAACAGCATCCCCGCCTCCGCCGCATTCTTGCGCTGATTTTGGCATATCTGCTCTATCTTGTAGGCATCGGACTGCTTTTGTGGATGCTCATTCCGCGTCTGGCGGACAGCTGGGGAGATCTGACGAGAAAGCTCTCCGAATACGGAGAATCGGTTTCGGGTCTGATTGACACGGTCTCCAAAAAAGTGCCCTTTATCAATGCGGAAAGCCTGACCGAATCCATGCAACGGTTCTTCTCGGACTCCTATTCGCTCCTGCAAATGATCACGCCCCATATCACGAGCTTTCTCACCGGCGCCATTTCGCAGGTCACGAACGTGTTTTTGGGCATCGTCCTGTCGGTCTACTTTCTTCTGTACCGTGACCGTCTGTGCGCACAGTGCCGTGCGTTGAACCGTGCGCTTCTGCCCGAGCGGGCTGCGGCGCATGTGGAGGACTTCGTGCACACCACCGATTCCACCTTCGGCGGCTTCATCCGCGGCAAGCTGCTCGACTCCCTCATTGTGGGCATTGTGACCTTTATCGTGCTTGCCATCGTACGGATGCCTTACAGTCCGCTGGTTTCCGTGATCGTGGGCGTCACGAACGTGATCCCGTTTTTCGGTCCGTTCATCGGCGCTATTCCGAGCGCGCTCATCATATTTATCGTCAGCCCGACAAAGGCGTTTTGGTTTCTTGTGATCATTCTCATCATTCAGCAGCTTGACGGAAATCTACTCGATCCCAAAATCCTGGGGCAGTCCACGGGGCTTTCCTCACTGGGCGTGATCTTGTCCATCATCCTTATGGGCGATCTGTTCGGCGTTGCGGGTATGTTCTTCGGCGTGCCGTTGTTTGCGCTGTTCGTCAATCTGGTGCGCAGATTCATTCACTGGAGTTTCCGCCGACGCGGCTTGGACACGGAGGGGAATTTCGTTCCGACCGAGAGCAGAACAGCGCCCCATGATGCCGCTCCCCGACAGGAGGCGAATCGGGAGAAGGAGGTACTGCCGAAATGAAGTTCCGTCCGGATAAGAAATATTTCACTGCCGCCGTCTATGCCTTCGGTGTAGTGGTATTTACCGCACTTTTTGTCCTGCTGCTTGCCAACGGCAGCTCGATTTTGCGTCTGGCAAAAACGCTTTTTGACAGTGCGCGTCCCATTCTGGTAGGCGTGTGCATTGCGTATATCCTGTACCCGTTCCAGCGCTGGGTGGAGGGTAAGCTCGTGCCGCGCTTCCGCAGGACACGGCGCAATCCCGCGCGCGCTGTCAGTGTGGCGATCACCTTCGTGGCACTGCTTGCTCTGCTCGCTCTGATTTTAGCGGTGCTCATTCCGCAGATCATTGCAAGCTATACCGAGCTTGAGGCAAGCGTCCCCGCATATCTGGAAAGTACGTCGGAGTGGTTCAACCGCCTGCTCAACGGACCTCTGAAGCTGGATTTCGTGTTCCCCGTCACACGGACGGTGGTGCCTCTGCCTGATACCGGAAGTGCGGAGGTTCCCAATATCCTGTGGAAAACCGTAGACGAGGCGGTCGCAAATCCCACGCGGAACGCCATTGTGCAGACCGTGACCGATACGGGCGAGGTGCGGGTGAGCGAATTCTTCGATCAGATGCTCTCGGGCTTCTTTGCATACCTGAGCAGTCTGGCGCCCTATCTCTTCAGCCTGCTCATGACCGCGTTCACCGAGGTGAAAAATGCGGCGCTGGGCATGATCCTTGCCATCTATTTTCTGCTATCGCGTGAGCGCTGTCTGCGCGGCTTGCGCATCGCGGTGCGCGCCGTCCTCCCGAAGCGCGCGGCAGAGGCGCTTTGCCGCTTTGCGCGGAGCTTCAATACCGCGTTTTTCGGCTTCATTGTGGATAAGACAGCAGATGTATTCGTGATGTTCTCGGTCTATCTTCCGGTGTTCTCCGCCGCCGGAATTCCATACGCGCCGCTTGTCAGCCTGATCATGGGCGTCTCCAATTTCATTCCGTATGTGGGACCTCTGTTCGGGGCGTTTCCCGCCGCGTTCATTGTTTTGGTGGCAAAGCCCGCCATGACCGTCTGGTTCATCCTGATCGTGGCGGTTTTGCAGGCGCTCGATCTGTACTTCTTCGAGCATAAGCTGCTCGGGGAACGTGCGATGCTGTCCCCTGTGTGGGTGCTCGTTTCGATCTCGGTGATGGGCGAGTTGTTCGGCTTTGCGGGATTTTTGTGCGCGGTGCCCGTGGCTTCCGTGCTGTATACGCGAGTGCGTGCCTATCTGCGGAATCGGACGGAGAAAACGCGGGACGCGGCAGCCGGCACCGGGCAGGTCGGGCGCACAGAGCCGTAGTTCCCCGCGATATCATAAGAATGAGCGGACACAAACACCCGAGGTACCGTTTTTCGGTATCTCGGGTGTTGCTTATTTTCAGGGTTTGGTACAGACTTCGCGCCCCGCGTCGGGGCGCGCG
>USTB01000126.1 GCA_900557635.1 uncultured Eubacteriales bacterium | reverse complement strand
AACTGCGCCGCCGACCTGATCCCCGGCAAAAAGAAGATCAGCCTGCACGCCATTTATCTGGACAATCAGGGGCAGAAGGTGGAACGGGACGAAATTGAGCCGTGTCACTTTGCCTCATGGGCGGATTGGGCAGAGGAAAAGGGCTACGGGGTGGACTTCAACCCCACCTGCTTCTCCCATCCCTACAGTGCGGACGGCTTCACGGTCAGCCACGTCGATCCCGCCATCCGCAAATTCTGGGTGGATCACTGCAAGGCGTCCAGACGCATTGCCGAGTGGTTCGGCCGCCGTTTAGGTCAGACCTGTATCACGAACTACTGGTTCCCGGACGGCTATAAGGACATTCCCGCAGATCGCGTCGGTCCGCGCCGCCGCATGCTGGAATCTCTGGATGAGATCTTTTCCGCACCGTGCGACCGCTCCTGCAATCTGGATTCGGTGGAGAGCAAGGTATTCGGCATCGGCGCGGAGAGCTACACCGTAGGCTCCCTGGAATTCTGCCTCGGATATGCGGTGAGCCGCGGCATTCTGTACACTATGGACACGGGACATTTCCATCCCACCGAGGTGGTGTCAGACAAGATATCCTCGGTCATGCTGTATTGCAAGGACGCCATGCTCCATGTTTCCCGTCCCGTGAGATGGGATTCCGACCATGTCGTGATTTTTGATGACGAACTGCGCGCCATCGCGCAGGAGATCCTTCGTGACGGCTACGACGAGCGCGTGCACATCGGTTTGGACTTCTTCGACGCTTCCATCAACCGTATTGCCGCGTGGGTCATCGGTACGCGCAATATGCAAAAGGCGCTTCTGTATGCCGCTCTGGAGCCGTCCGAGCTGTTACAGCGATTTGAGACCGACGGCAACTACACCGAGCGTCTCGCTCTGCTCGAGGAGCTGAAAACCATGCCGTTTTCCGATATCTGGGATGAATACTGCGACCGCGCAGGTGTGCCTGTCGGCTCTGCATGGATCGGACGCGTTCGGGATTACGAAAACCGGGTGCTGTCCAAGCGCTGAATATGTTACGGGGCTGTTGCATGGAAAAAGCCATGCGACAGCCCCGTTTTTTTGGGGTGATCTGATTTCCTGTCGGACGGTGGCGCTTTTGCGTGTTACAGCGCGGGATATCTTTCGCACGTTACAAAAGGTTAAATTTTCCCGTTTTGCGCTTTTGCTCTTGACATCGACGCGCCGATTATGCTATCCTAAGTCACAAGAGATCGTTTTGTATTAATGCGGCGGATATGTCCGCCCGCTTTGTTTCTATACTTTATTGTAAGCGGAGGTTTCCCGACATGAAAAAAATACTGATCGCACCGGTATCGGATACCGTGCATCATTACCGCGCCAATCTGCACTGCCATTCCACGGTATCGGACGGTGCCAAGACGCCGGAACAGCTCAAGGAGTTCTATGCCGCGCACGGCTATTCCGTGCTTGCGTACACCGATCATGAGGTGTTTATCACCCATAACGAGCTGACGGACGAGCATTTTCTGGCGCTCAACGGCTATGAGATCGGATGCGGCGGCAGTAAGTACGTTCATATCTGTATGATCGCGCCGACACCGGAAACGGTCATTGATCCCTGCTATCACCGCACCAAGTATATCGGCGCTGATCAGGAAAAGTACCGCGCGCAGATTCGCTATGACGAGAGCCTGCCGGATTTCGAGCGGGTCTATACCCATGAGGGGGTCAGCGAGATCGCACGGCGCGGCAGGGACGCAGGATTTTTCGTGACCTATAATCACCCCTGCTTTTCGGCGGAGGAATATCCTGAGTACAGCGGCTATCGCGGCTTTTCCGCCATGGAGATCGCAAACTACGGAAGCCGTGTCTTTGGGTTTGAAGAGGATAACGGCAGAGTGTATCAGGATATGCTGAATCTGGGCAACCGCCTGTACTGTATCGCGACCGACGATAACCACAACCGCGGTGCCGACTGCACGGCGGCAAGCGATTCCTTCGGCGGCGCGGTGGTGATCTTTGCGGAGAAATTGAACTATCTCACCATTATGGATGCCCTCAAAAACGGACATTTCTATGCGGTTACGGGCACTTCGACCCACCGAGGCCCCGAGATTCGCTCTCTGACCTTTGAAAACGGAAATGTGACCGTGGAAACTTCTCCCGTCCGTCAGATCAATTATCTGCCGCATTCGCCCAGAGCCGCACGCATGGTTCACGCCGAGGAGGGAGAAACCGTGACGCGCGCCACCTTCCATGTCTGGGAGGAGGAGCCGTGGTTTCGGATCACGGTAACCGACACGGCGGGCTATCGGGCGTATACCAACGCCTATTTCCCCGATCGGGACTGGTTCACCGAAAACTGACCCGCGCCCGACCGTGCGGAAAAGTCAAAATACTATGTATGCACGAGGTATAATATTATATGGTTACTGTGTGGAGTGAGCGGCTTCGCATCAGCGCTCACGATGCGGATATGAACGATGTCGCCCGTCCCTCAGCCGTTCAGCGCTTGATGCAGGAGGCGGCGGTGCTTGAGTTTTACAATTGCAGACCGTCCGTGGAGGAGCTTCGGCGCGATTACGGCATGGCGTATCTTGTGAGCCGCATCTCCATGGAGATCCGCAAGCCCCTGCACGCGTATGAATATGTCGATGCGCAGAGCTGGGCTTGCCCGTCGCGCTTCAGCACCTTCATCCGTTGCTCGCAGATCCTGCGAAACGGGGAAGTGATGGCGCGGATGCACGCCACGTGGGCAATGGTCGATGTGAATACGCGGCATCTGCTCCGCGTGGAGGATGCGCCCATGAATTTCGGGTCGGCGGAGGCGTTTACCGATATGCCGACGCGTTTGCGCCTGCCTCACGATCTGTCCTTTGAGACGGTGGGGCATCGCACCGTCACCTATCACGACTGCGACGTGAACCGCCACATGAACAATACGCGCTATGCGGACATGCTGTGCGATTATCTGGATATGGACGGAAAAATGCTCACCTTTCTTTCGCTCAACTATGTCCATGAGGCGGCTTTGGGCGAAACCGTGGAGATTCAGCGCGCACCCCGCGTGGACGGCGGCTGGTACTTCCGCACCGTGAAGCAAAACGGCGAATTCGGCATTGAAGCCGACGTGAAGTTGGCGGATATTGCGGAAATGTCTTGACAACCACTCCGAGGTATGATACAATCAGTCATAACAATTTTTCGGTGTTGACGCGTCAGTGCGCGGTCAACGGAAAGGATTATTTCTACTATGAAGATCGGCGTTTTTATTGAGAGCTTCCGCACGGATTTTAAGACAGCCGTGGAAAAAGCCGCCACTCTCGGCATTGAGGGCATTCAGAAATTCGGTACCGGTGAGGAGCTGACCTGGACAAAGGATCAGATCCGCGAAGCACTGGATATCGTGAAATCCAACGGCATGGTCTTTTCCGCAATTTGCGGCGACTTCTGCTACGGCTTTGACGATCCGGATCGCAACCCCGAGATGATCGAGAAGTCCAAGCGCGTGGTGGATCTGGCGCTTCAGCTCGAGACCAATGTAGTCACCACACATATCAGCCGCGTTCCCGTGGAGGAGTGCCGCCAGAAGGAGATCATGCGTAAGGCATGCTATGAGCTGGCTGTGTACGCAGATTCCATGAACGCTTCCTTCGCCGTGGAGACCGGTCCCGAGAAGGCTGTGATTCTGGCAGACTTTCTCGGTTCTTTGGGCGCTACCGGCGTTCGTGCAAACTTCGACCCCGCAAACCTGGTCATGGTTGCAGGCGACGTTGCCGAGACCGCAGTGAAGGATCTGGGTAAGTTCATCGTACATACCCACGCAAAGGACGGACGCAAACTGCCCGATGGCGGATTCATTGAACTGCCTCTCGGCATGGGCGATGTCCACTTCGATCGGTATCTGCCCGCACTGGCAAGCA
>USTB01000125.1 GCA_900557635.1 uncultured Eubacteriales bacterium | reverse complement strand
CGGTGGTGCGCTGTTTATTTCTTTCACGCTAACCTCCGATCCCGAAGCGGCAAAGGACACGCCGAGCGCTTACTGCAACGCGGCGGGATCGCCGACCGCAGGCAGGGACAGCTCGGGGCATACCTGCGCATAGGCATATGCCATGACCTCCTCGAACAGTGCCATGTCGTCACACAGGGCAAGAAAACGGAATTCGCCGTGCTGACGCACAAGTCCGTCCTGCGTGGGGAAGAAATCGCCCGGACCGCGCAGACGAAGATCGGCTTCCGCGATCTCAAAGCCGTCACGCGAGGTGCGCAGAACCTCAAGCCGTTCGCGCACGGTTTGGCTTTTGGAGGCGGTCACATAGATACAATAGGACTTGTCGGCGCCGCGCCCCACTCTGCCGCGAAGCTGATGAAGCTGGGACAGCCCGAAACGCTCGGCGTTTTCCACCACCATGACCGTGGCGTTGGGCACGTTCACGCCAACCTCGATCACCGTGGTCGATACCAAAATGCGGATCTCTCCTGCGGCAAAGCGGCACATGACCGCTTCCTTCTGTGCGGGCGGCATGCTTCCATACAGGGTTTCCACGGTCAGATCAGGAAAGACCTCGGCATGTAGCTTTTCCGTATAGGGCAACACGGCGCAGACGGGATCGGCGGGTACATCGCCCTCCTGCTCCTCGGGCGGCTCGATGGCGGGGCATACAATATAGATCTGATGTCCTGCCTCCGCCTCCCGCCGCAGAAAGCGGTACAGGCGCGCACGGTAGCCCTCGTCGATCACGGCGGTGTCAATGCGCTGTCTGCCCGGCGGCAGTTCCCGCAGACGGGAGACCTGCAAGTCGCCGTACAACAGCATGGAGAGGGAACGCGGAATGGGCGTGGCGCTCATGACCAAAATGTGAGGCGCGGCGCTGTCCTGTCCTTTTTCCGCCAGGGCGCGCCTCTGCATGACGCCGAACCGATGCTCCTCGTCGGTGATCACCAAGCCGAGACGGGCAAAGCGCGTCGGCTCCGAGATCAGCGCATGGGTTCCCACTGCCAGCGGGATCTCACCGTTTGCAATGCGCTCCCGCAGTTTTCTTTGTGCCGACGGGGTCATGGAGCCGGTCAGAAGCGCGACCTCTATGCCGAGCGGTGCGAACAGGCGGGTGAGGGTGTCCCGATGCTGTTGCGCCAAAATTTCGGTGGGCGCCATCATGGCGCATTGATAGCCATTTTTTACGGCAATGTATGCCGCATACGCCGCAAGCACGGTCTTGCCGCTTCCCACGTCTCCGCAGATCATCCGACGCATGGCGGGAGACAGATGCCCCGCATGTGCGTCCGCCGCCATATCGTGCGCAATTTCCCGCATGGCGGTGCACTGTGCGCCTGTGGGAGCAAAGGGGAGAAGGTGCAAAAATGTCTCGTCGGCGCGGGGATCGATGGACATGGGGATGCCCGCCTGCACGGCCGCATCTCGCTTTTCCTGCGCCAAACGGAGACAGTACGGATACAGCTCTTCCAAAAGAAAGCGCCTTTGTGCGGAAGGCAGGTCATCGTCCTTTTTCGGAAAATGGACGGTACGCAGGGCAGAGAGCACGCTCGGCAGGCGGTAGCGCTCCCGCAGTGCCTTGGGAAGCGGGTCGCTCAGTTCACCCTCTCCGAATGCCGACAGCGCCTGTGCGGTCTGCGCATGGGACAGTCCTGCCGTCAGCGGATAGCGCGGGACGAAATACGAAAGCCGTTCGCCCGGGATAATCGCTTCGCTGTCGGGCGAGGTCATGGCGTAACGGTTGTGCAGTGTTTCCACCTTGCCCCAGAACCGATGCACCGAGCCGACGGGATACTTTTGCGCGGCAAATTGTCGGTTGAACAGGGTCACGACGCATGTGCCGCTTTCATCGAACGTGGTGAAACGGCTCACGGTCATTTTGCCGCGGAGACGTGCGGTGGTCATGCGGGTCGCCACGGTCAGGCACACCGACACACAGACGTCCCGTGGCGCGTCTGCCAAGCGGACAATATTCCCACGCTCCTGATAGGAAGCCGGAAAATGATACAAAAGGTCGCGCAGGGTAAAAATGCCGAGCCGCGCAAGCTGTTCCGCCCGCTTGGGACCCACGCCGTGCAGGACGGTGACGGGGGACGATTCGTTCATGTCCGGTTTCCTCCTTTCGATTTTTGAAAATGAAATTTGATGAAAAAATGCGCTTTGCCAATCATTGCATGACCCCGTTTTCGCATGGTTCGCGGGCGGCGGGACATACTGAAAGCATGAAGCCCGCGCATTTATGCGCCGCGATCATCCGCTCCGGCGGTACGGAGGTTTTTATGAAGAAAGACAAGACCGGCTTGCGGCTCGACTATGATATCAAAATGGGTTACGGACGGGAGCATGCGCAAATGCCGCCGTCTGTCGCCTGCTCCGGCAACTATTTCATTCCCTTGGTTGCCATCTGCACTGCGGCGACGGTGTGCGTTACCCTGTGTGTCGCCCGTTGTGTGTGCTTTCATATGAAGTATAAGAAGCGCAGATAATGCGCCCTTGCCGCACCGCACATTGCCGTTTGGTGCCGTAAAAAGGAGCCGCTTTCCTACGGGGAAGCTATGGCTCCTTTTCGTTTTGCTCATCGGCGCATTTTGCGCGCATGGGCGGGCGCGATGTATTTTTTGCCCGCGTCGGACAGATTTCCGTCAGGGTTGCATCACGCGGCGGCAATAATTCGTGATGCCGTTTGCGATGCCCGTGGTTATGCTGTCGATGAAGGCATCGTCCTTTAAGAGGGTGGCATCCTCGGGGTTGGTGACGTATCCCATTTCCACGAGCACCGACGGCACGGGGAACGCCTTGTTGACATAGTATGCGTTGTCATAGTCCAGACCCGCCACACGGCTGTTTCTGCCCGTCGCCTCTAAAATGGCGGCGCGCAGGGATTCGGCGTAACCCGGGGTCAGCTCGTTGTTGTTCAGATAATAGTACAGCTCGGTGCCGCTGAATTGCTCGGCGTTTTCACCCTCGATGGCGTTGCAGTGAATGGACACGAAGATGTCCACCACCTCCTGCGCCCGCACAAAGTCCTCGCGCGCATAGGGGTTCATACGGTATAAGCCGTCAACCGACTCGTACTTGTCCGGAATGACATCGTCCGAATGGGTCATGATCACCTCAAAGCCGGCGTCGCGCAGTTTTTGCGCCACCAGAAGCCCTGCCTTCAGGTTGATGTCCTTTTCCACCGTTTTGCCGAGGTACTTACTGCTTGTTCCCGGGTCGTGATAGCCGTGACCGGGATCGACGCAGATGACCAGCTTGCGGTCGGTGACGGGGTAAACGGGACGCGGCTTCTCCACGATCGGCGCATCGGTTTCGGGGGGATTGACGATCTCGGGATCGGTCGTGGTGACGTCGGGCACGGTGGTGATATCGTCCATGTCGGTCGGAACGTCGGTCACATCGCCCTGTGTGCTGTCCTGCGGCGTGGTGTCCGGTTCGCGCGTGTCGTCGGTGACGGGGTCGGACGTCGTCAGGGAAGCGACCGTGCCTGCCTGCACCGGGTCCGCCGGCAGATTGTTGTAAAACGGCAGATCAAAGGTCAAGCCGATCCACAGGGAGATGAAAAACAGCTCCGCAGTCAGTATCGCAATGCCGAGGGCGACCAGAATCGTCCGCACGCTTTTGATTTGTAACAGTCTTTTCAGCTTTTCCACAATATGTACCCCGTATCCGCATTTTTGGATTCTCTTCTATTATACATAACAATAGAAAACACATTTTTAACGTAATTTTAACATTTGTTAACAAATGAAAAGTAGAATTTCCCAGCCCGTTGTGGTATACTGACTGTGTTCTCTGTATGCGGATATAGTTTAGTGGTAAAACCTCAGCTTCCCAAGCTGATGCTGCGGGTTCGATTCCCGTTATCCGCTCCAAAATCGGCAAATATCTATCGCGAGAT
>USTB01000124.1 GCA_900557635.1 uncultured Eubacteriales bacterium | reverse complement strand
CGAAGTTGTCGTTGAGAACCTTTGCCATGGGAGCCAGGCAGTTGGTGGTGCAGGATGCGGCGGAAATGATCTGATCGTCCTTGGTCAGGGTGTTCTCGTTGACCGAGAAAACGATGGTCTTCAGATCGCTGCCTGCGGGAGCGGAGATAACGACCTTTTTAGCGCCTGCCTGAATATGAGCCATTGACTTCTCCTTAGAGGTATAGAAGCCGGTGCACTCCAGAACCACGTCAACGTCCAGCCTGCCCCAGGGGCAGTCAGCGGCGTTCTTCTCTGCGTAGATCTTGATTTCCTTGCCGTCAACGATGATGGAATCATCGGTTGCGGAAACAGTGTGCTTGCCTTCGCCGATGTGGCCGAGGAAAGAACCCTGTGCGGTATCGTATTTGAGCAGATGAGCCAGCATCTTCGGGCTGGTAAGATCATTGATTGCAACAACTTCGTAGCCTTCGGCGTTGAACATCTGACGGAAAGCCAGACGGCCGATACGACCGAAGCCGTTAATAGCGACTTTTACAGACATGAGACTGATCCTCCGTAAATAATTAATGGTAGATTCATGACTATATTCTATCCCAAACCCCCAATGTATGCAAGGGCTTTTTGTAAATTTTTTGAAATTCGGCTGAAATTTAGTTTATGGGACCAACATAGCTTGAAATTTTCGGGAAAATATGGTAAAATGTGATAAAAGACAAGAAAGGGAGACCAGCTTTGAAAGAATTGAAAATTCCGATTTTGATCTGTGCCGCAGGCGGCACGGTGAAACATAAAAACATTGCGGCAAAAAAGTGGTTGCGTGCGCCGCGCATCGGTGCGAATATGCGTCGGTTTTTGCTGAATATGCCGTCCGAGGCGTGCGCCGACAAAATTGCCGCCATCGCGTCCGGCGAAGAGGACGCCGCGATTCTGGAGGTACATACCGAAAGCTGTTACCGTCGGGCGCTGGCGGCAAGGTACTCTGCGGACAGCGAGGACGAGGTCATCTTTCTGTTTTCGCCCCTGCTGCAGATCGGCGATTTCAACCCGAATTACAATCCCATCGAGTCGGTGCTCACCGAGCACTGCAACGCGCTTGTCGCACTGATCCGAAATCTACCCGAGAGCGCGCCGCCAGATGAGCCGCGTACCCCTGCATTGCGGCGCATCCACGGCTCGGACGAGAAATTCACCGAGACCTTTACCAAGTTGCTTCGGGCGCACAGCGATGCGTTCCCCGCATACGGTCTGACCCGCGCCGTGCAGATGCTTCGCCGCGTGGGCGGAGAGATCCTCAACGAGCTGGGCTACCGCGCGTTCTTCGATTTTGAGGATCTGCGCTTTGCGCCGGACGACGTGGTTCCGTTTATGCCTTTGGCGATACCGTTTATCAATCTGTCGGTCGCGGCGCTGGAAATGTCGGCGCAGAAGCAAGCCGATATCCGATGCGGCATGCGCGAGACCGAGTTTTTCCTTGAGATCGCGGTGCACACGCCAGAGCCGATAGCGCCCTGCGGCGACGTGATCCTATCACAGCTTCAGCAGGCGCGTCCCGATCTGGCGGTTCAGCTTATGTGCGCATGGCAGTTCAACGGCTGTGACGGTTGGTCGATTTCCGCCCGCTATGAGGCGTTTGCGCCCGACATTCTGATCTTCAATATGAAGAGAACGGTCACTGACAATATTTATGCCATCGGCATTCTGCATCAGCAGTCCCCGCGTGAGGTTCGTCTGCGCGAGGAAGAACTGTTCGAGACCATCACCGCGCTGTATGCCGAGGTAACGGGTCGTTCCAAGCCGGCGCGCGGCAGTGAAATGCAGATTGACGATGATGCGCCGCAGGACACGCCGACCGACGGCTGATGAGAGCCGAACGGCGAACAAGGGAATGAATTCCGGTTGACAAAGTATCGGGAACATGCTACAATATTCCCGATGTTTTGCACAATCAACCAAAATCTGCAATAAAAACGAAAACAGGAAAGGATTCGGACACCGCGTCCGTACTGCGGCGGTGTCCCCGCACGATTATGAAAAAGAGATGGATATGCCTGCTTCTGATCGGCTGTGTGTTGTGCAGTCTTTTGACGGCGCTTCCCGTTGCCGCCGAAAAAGCCGCCTTTGCCTTTTCGGCAAGTGGACCGGAGAGCGCCATGCCCGGGGAGACGGTGACTTACACGCTTTCGCTTTCCCGCGTGCCGGAGGGCGGTATTTTGTCCGCGGATATGGAATTTTCGTACGATGCCTCGGTACTGACCCTGGTAAGCTCGGAAATGACCAAGTCTCCGTCCGACGGCTGGGCGTACCTGTACAACGATCTGCCCGAGAGCAATCAGGTTCGCTTTATGACGCTGGATGAGAAGGTGTCCACCGTTGCGCAGGTGGATGAATTGGTCATTACCATGCAATTCCGCGTTCGGGACAATGTTCCCAAGAACACGCGCGCGATCTTTGCGTTCAATGAGGTGTCCGGTTCGGATGCCGCATGCAACCTGATCGCGGGCGATACCTGGAAGGGTTCTGTGATACTGAACCGCGGCGAGGCACTCCAGTCGCCTGTGGTGACCGCCGTTTCCGATGCCGAAAAGGGCGGCATCGGATACTCCTTCACCGATTCAAACCCGTCCGACGCCGTGACGGGCTACGATATCACCCTGTACCGCGCCGAGGATCAGATTCCCGTTGCGCATCAGGAAACGGGTGTCGATATTCGGGATGGCTTCTTTGCCGCCGATGCGGACTCTGCCCCTGCCGGAAAATCGTACTATGTTTCGGTGATCGCACGCGCGCGGGACGTCGGCATGGACAGCCCTGCCGGCGCTTCCGAGGCGGTCGAGATGGCGGATGTTGTGACGGATGTTTCGGTGTCCGTGCAACCGCGGCTGGTCTATCAGCCCGGGGATGCGTTGGATCTGTCGGGCTTGAAGGTCATTTTGACTTATCGCTCGGGTGCGAGAGTTACCCTTTCCTACGGTGAACTGGCGGCAAACGGCATTACCACCGATCCCGCCAACGGCACTGCTCTGACGCTGCAGGAAAACGGCAACACCGTCTTTGTGACCTGCGGTACCATCACGGCGCAGTCCCGTCCTTTTAAGGTGACGGACACCGTGTGCACGCACCAAAACACACGCACCGAGACCGTTGAGCCGACCTGTGATGCCGACGGTGAACGCACCGTGATCTGCGCCGACTGCGGCGCGGTGATCAGCGGCGAGCTGTTGACCGACCGTCCCGATCATGATTACGACGAGCCTGTGCTTGTGATGGAGGAGGCTTCCACCGGAAACCGTGTATACTCCCTCACCTGCAAAAACTGCGGTCACGTCAAACGCGAGGTGCGCACATCCTCCGATCCGTCGAACGGCGGCGAAACCATCGTTCCCACGCCTGACACTGAGCCTGCTCCGAACGGCTCCGACTCCTCTTCCGACACAAGTGAGCCGCAGGGCAACGAGTCCTCGGACGGCTCGGACGAAGAGAAGGGCTGTCGCTCCGCTGTGGGCAATCTGTCGGGTGTGACCATGCTTCTCACCGCAGGTGCGGCGGCTTGGCTGTGTCTGAAGAAAAAAAAGAAAGACTGACGCCGGGGTATCATTGACGTTTGCACAGACTTCATCGCCCGCGTCGGAACAGGCGCGGCTGTGCCGTGCCTGTTCCGGTGGCGGCGTGACGCAAACGGCATATTTTCGGAATTCCGACACCGCCGCCACCGGTGCGCCGTCCGCCTTCGGCGGGCGGCGCCCGACGCGGGCTGCGTTTGTGCTCCGAGCTTTTGCCTTGCTTTACTATGAAAACAGGCGACTGCGGCTCTCCCCCAAGTCATAACAGAATCATAAAACGGTCCGCCGCAAGCGTTCATTTTACGCTTGCGGCGGACCGTTTTTGCAGATATGCGTACCGCGACGCATGATTTACTTTTTCAGATCCTTTGCCAATGCGATCAGATGATCCAACTGACTGTCATTCAACTTTTTCGCCGCCA
>USTB01000123.1 GCA_900557635.1 uncultured Eubacteriales bacterium | reverse complement strand
CAAGGTTCTGCTCGGATCCCAGCCGTTGACGCGGCATCCGAGCACCAGAACCACGCACGGACGCTTCTCGGGCAGTCTGCGGTACGCGGTCAGCGACCATATCTGAAACACGGCATAGGTCACAAGGAAAAAGCACAAGCCGAACGCCAGCAGGCGCTGAACGGGACAGACCGCCATCTTTCGGATGGCGACAGCGCCCACAATGACGATAAGCGCCACGCATCCCGCAATGATGTTCCGATAGCTCGCCATAGTAAACAGGACGCGGGCAAGATAAATCACATAAAGGAGCGCACTGACCCCGCCCGCCCAGAAGATGACGCGGGCGGCACGGGGATCGTGCAGGGCGCGCCGCTTTTTCGGCGGCGGCTGATTCTGTCGATTCTGTTTCTGTTTCATAGGTCAAACACACATGCGGCGCGGCTTCCCAAACGTCCCTCGTCCAATTCGGTGCCGAATCCCGCGACGGGCAGTTGGTTGTATACGCCGTTCAGCAAAAGAATTCCGTTTCCGCGCTGTACGGAACGGTAAAAATCGGAAATACCCGGCTTATATGCCGCCTCCACCCAGTCGGCGCCGAGGGCTATGGCGATCTGCTGCCACTGCTCACAGGCGGGACCGATGAAATCGTCGTCCCCCACCATCACATGCCCTCCGCCCGACACGATGCGTTCGGCAAGCAGTACCGCGTCAAACACCGAGCCTGTGTAGCCCGGACGGATATTGTATATCTTTGCCATATCGGGATTCACGGTATGAATGGTGCGACGCGCAAAGCGAAGGGGCGATTCCGCGATCAGCGAAAGGTCGCCGATGTACTGCTGGAGCAGGATCCACTCGGACACGGTCAGCCGTGCGGGATCCTCACAGGCATCCAGTCCCGCGGCGTAGAGCTTGAGGAGCTGCATGCCGATCTGCTCGGCGGTGGAATACAGACGGGAGGTATACCGCTCATGCGGCGCGCCGATGAGGTACGTCCCCTTCTGCGGGGCATAGCGGCGCACTGCCGCGACCAGCTCGCGGTCTGTATCAATATCTCCCGAAAGCGCCAACTTGATACACGGGAGCTTTCCCTTTTCCGCCAGAACGCGCACCCGTTCGGCAAGCACGTCGGGGTCGCGCTCCTGTAACTGCACCACGCCGTGCACCGGCATCCTGCCGTCCAGCACCAAAAGCTGTGCCGCGCTCTTTCCGGTCAGCTTGCCCCAAAGGTCAAGCAGTGCCATCTCGGCGCTCTCCGAGAGAGGATTCGGCCAAATGCCCACCATGGCGCGCGCAATGGCGAAGCCGTCGCTCACGTTTTTGCCGCGAAGCAACCCAAAGCATTTTGTATAGGTAATGATATCGGTCTCGCGCTGTCCCGGCGGCGCCGCAAACTCGCTCCATCCGCAGACACTGCCGCACCGAAGCCGCAGAAAAAAGCGGTTTCGCGCAGGGCGTCTGGCAGATCGGGGTCCCGTGCGGAACAGGAACAGCCGAATGCCGTCAATCTGTTGAGACAATCGTAATACTCTGCCTTTCCCATAGGATCACCGCGCCGTCCGTCAGGGGACGGGACACGGTTTTTTCGGTTCGGCGGAGACCCTCTTTTGCGTCCCGCCGTCAATTTCAGCCGCGCTCGCGGTAAATGCGGCGCATCTCGTCCATTCTGCCGCAACTCATGCGTCCCTCGGGGCAGCGATCCGTGAGCACGCAGGAGGGACCCATGCCGCAGAATACGTCTGGCATTTCGTGCTGCAGCAGTCCGAGCATGGACTGCGCAACCTCCCGAATCTCCCACTGCGCCCGATTGCAGGTGCGCAGACGGAAAAACAGCATCAGCTCCCGCGCGTTCTGGGTGGTCATGACCGACAGAGTGTTGCCGCTGAGGCACAGACAGCTCTCGCGCACCAAGCCCATGTCCCGCAGACGCAAAAGAGTCTGCGCATTCCGCGCGAACGCCGCACGGTAGCGGGCAAGACATTCCGCATCGGCGGCAACGGTGTCGGGAACGATATAGCGGTTCGGATCCACCGTCGAAAGGGGCGGGATCACGGAAGATTGCATGCGGTGGCGCACCAGATGTGTCACTGAGGAAAGGGACAGACCGTCGATACGGAAGGCGGCGCTCACCTGCTCTGCCGTGCGCGGATAGCGGCGCATGCATTCGGCGGGCGAGGAGATCGCACCGTCGGCACACAGCAGAGACGCCGCCTCGCAGATGAGCTTTTTCCCGTTCGGTGTAAGGGAAAGCAGAGTCGTCGCAGGACGCACCTCGCACGGCGTATCGGAGAGGGGCAGATGCGCGGTCACGGTGCAGTCCGGCTCCGTTCCCTCCGCATACGGCACAATCTGACTTGCCGCGACGGGGAACACGTCGGCTAACTGCGCAATGAGCTGATCGGCAAGCGCGCAAAGCTCCGCGTCCTCCCTGCCTCTGCCGTACTTCATTTCCTGCACCATATGAATCAGCTCGCGGGCGTTCACCGTGCAGTAGAAATGACTGTAAAAGCAATACGGCAGGACAAAGCGGGAATCCTCCTTGGGAATCCCGTGCGCATTGAGAAAATTATAGTCGGCAAACAGGCTGTCCGCATGGGCGCGATACAGCGCTTCTCCCTCTCCGGTCAGTCCGTCGGGCACATAGTACCCCATGGTGCCGTAGTCCACATAACGGCGGCTCTTGACCGTGTAGGACGCAAGACGGAATTCAATGACGAATTCCTCCACCGCCACCGAAACATCCTCAAAGGCAATGTGAAACACCGCATGCTCGATGACGGAGCGGTGACCGCTTCGGATCACGTTTGCAACGAGCTTCCGATCCTTCTCGGCGTCGGGCGTTTTACGGTATATATCGGTCGCCGTGCCCGGCGTGGTGGAAATGCGGGCTGCACAGGCGCACAGGTGCTCCGCATCGATATTGTAGCTGAGGATAACGGCTTTTGCTTGCATGATATTTTTTCCTTTCGGCTGATGTTCTTTTGTGGGGCGGGTCATTCCTGTTCTGACGGCTCCGTACGGGATGCCGAGCCGTTTTCTTCTTCGGCGTGGATTCCGTAGCCGTCGATATCGGCACGCTGGAGAGCGCCGAACAGACGGTGGCGCACGCCCTTATGCTGCCGCTCCCACGCGTTGATCTGCTGTTTCATGGTTTCCCGCTCGGTGTGCCTGTCCTCGGGGCAGGTGCTTTTTATGAGGGGCAATTCGGGATTCTGCCGCATAAAGTAGCGGATATCCTTTTCGGGCGTGAACACAAAGGGGCGAATCATGGTAATGTTCTTGCGGGAAAGATAGGTCACGGGTGAAAACGAGCCGATCCTGCCCTCATGCAGAAGATTGAGCATGAAGGTGTCCACCACGTCGTCCATGTGATGTCCCAGCGCCAGCTTGTTACAGCCCATGGCGATGGCGGCATCGTGCAGAGCGCCGCGCCGCATTTTGGCGCACAGGGAGCAGGGATTGCTTTCCCGACGGATCTCAAAAATAATTTTCGCAATGTCGGTGGGCACGATGCGGTACGGGATCTCGGCGCGCTCGCAGAAATCGACCACGGGGGAGAAATCCATCCCCTCCAACTGCATGTCCACGGTCACGGCGCACAGCGTGAAGTGCTTGGGGTAAAAGCGCTGTAAATTATGTAAGGTACACAGAAGCGCCACCGAATCCTTTCCGCCGGATACACCGACGGCGATGCGGTCGCCCTCTTCGATCATATGATATACGTCCACCGCACGGCGCGAGGTGCTGAGCAGACGGCGAATGGCGTGAAATTCGACCATAAAACGGGTATTCTCCTATCGTCGGAAAAATGAAATCACAATCTACGAAAATGTACGCGGCAACTTTGCGCCGCACGGGAATATGATGTAATATACGGAAAGGAGTTGAATGGATTGGCTATCCGCATTTTTATAGATCAGGGACATAATCCGCAGAATCCGAACGCAGGCTCCGAGGGAAACGGTCTGCGGGAGCAGGACATCACCTACCGCGTTGGAAAGGCGCTCG
>USTB01000122.1 GCA_900557635.1 uncultured Eubacteriales bacterium | reverse complement strand
TCTGTGCAAACCCCGACCGACTCTACGGTAAGCGCCTGCGTTTGACCCCGATCTGCCGCATCAATGAGAGGTCAAGCTTCCCTCCGCCTGCGCACGGCTGAGCCAACGGTAGGTTTTTGCTATGAGAATTGCCGAAATGACAGCCGTGAGAATATCGGACAGCGGCATGGAATACAGCACGCCGTCCAACCCGAAGAATCGGGGCAGAAGGAGTGCCAGCCCCACCCCGAACACAATCTCGCGCACCATTGAAAGCAATGTGGATTCCACAGCCCGTCCCATTGCCTGCAGAAAAATGAAGGTCGCCTTGTTAATGCAGGCGAAAACCATCATACACAAGTAAATGCGAAAGGATTTCACGGCAAAATCGGTGTAATAGGGACTTTCGTTTGCCGCGCCGAAGATCTGAATGAGGGCATGGGGAAAGGCCTCCACAAGCAACAGAGCAACGACACCGACCGCCGCCTCCGCCGTAAGCAATTGGGTAAACAGCGCCCGAACCCTGTCATGCCGTCCCGCACTCATGTTAAAGCCAACAATCGGGATACAGCCCGCCGCCATGCCGATGACTACCGAAATAACGATCTGGAAGAATTTCATGACGATGCCGATGACTGCCATGGGGATCTGTGCGTATTGCTCCTGCCCGAACACGGCATCGGCAGCACCGTATTTGCGCGTCATGTTATTGATCGCCGCCATCGCCGCGACCAGTGAGATCTGTGCCAAAAAACTGCAAAGACCGAGAGACAGCGTTTTCCCGAGGATACCGACGCACGGACGGAAATCCTTTTTTGCGGGTCGGATGATTCGTGCATGAAGCAAATACCATGCGGCAAGAAGCGCGGTGGCGATCTGACCGATCACGGTTGCGACCGCCGCCCCCATCATGCCCCATCGAAAGCCGAAAATGAAGATCGGGTCGAGGATGATGTTCAGCACCGCGCCGACCAAGATAGATACCATGGCAAATTTCGGATTGCCGTCCGCGCGGATGATGGGATTCATTGCCTGCCCGAACATGTAAAACGGGATTCCGAGCGCGATCCAGAAAAAGTATTCCTGCGACAGGCAAAAGGTTTCCGCATTGACCCTGCCGCCGAATGCCGTGAGGATCACGTCGCCGAAAATGAGGTAGACCGCAGTCAGCACCGCGCTTGCCGCGATACAGAGCAGAATGGAATTGCCCACGCTCCGCGTCGCATTTTTCGGTTTTTTCTGCCCGAGCGAAATGCTGACGAACGCGCAGCAGCCGTCGCCGATCATGACCGCTATGCCGAGCGCGATCACGGTCAGAGGAAAGACCGCGGTGTTCGCGGCGTTCCCGTGAGAGCCGAGATAGGTCGCGTTGGCAATGAATATTTGGTCAACAATGTTGTAAAGCGCACCCACCAAAAGGGAGATGATACAGGGAACGGCGTATTTCCCCATGAGACGCCCTACCTTTTCGGTGGCAAGTACGCTTTGATTTTGTTCTGTCATATAAAATCCTCCTGTTATAAAAAAAGAAAGCGAAACGGCGTAAATCCATGGTTGGACTTACGCCGTTTCGCTACGCACCGCAGGCATTATATCACTTTTTGCGGAAAATTGCAAGTGAAAAAATCTTCGTTTGCTTGCACCGTTTTTTTTTGCAAAACGTCGGAAAATCAGTCGAGTGCGACCGTTTCGGGGCGCATTGCAGGGGCTGTGTGAGAACATAGCCCCGAAAGCGCTCGACGCATTTGAGAAAGCGGGCATCGTTTCGGATCGGGTCGAACCATTTCCAGCCGTCCCTCTCCGTAAAGCGCCGTATCATCAGGCACGGCCAGGCGGTGATGTGGAGACAGCCATACATCGGTGTGCCTGCCGTGCTCCGAACGCCGGCGAAATGCGCAATGTGCATTGTTGTTGCATATTCCTCTCCGACAGCGGGACCTCTCATAAAGGCATGATAGTAACCACCTTCGAGGTTACGGAACGCGGGACAGCGATACGACAGCTTTGTGTTGTCCGGCAGTGAAAAGAATGCTCCGCACAGCTCTACGATTTCCTCCACCGCCGTGAGCGCTTCCTCGGTCCTTCCGCTTGCGGCAAGATAACAGGCATAGGTTGTTCCGTAGTGGAATCTGTGAGAAAACCACATATCGGGCACGCCGTCGCCTGTTGTCATGCTCTTTCCGACAGTGTCGGTCAGTTGATTGATGATCCTCAGGCGTTGCTCGGATGCCCACAGACGTGTCGGAAGATCGGCGCTCGATTCCCAATCGGGTGTCAGACGCGGAAACGCTTGGATGAGCAATGCGTCCAATGCATGCGCCTGCTTTAACGGCTCATATTTTTCGTATTCCTTCCGATGAAGATACCGTTTTTCCAGTAGGCTGTCGCGGCATCTGTCGTACTCCGTGGCATAGCGATCCAGAAAGGCGGTCAGCCGTTCCTCGTCGGTTTCGTTCTCCACCATGCGTTCGATCGCCGATTGGCAATACGGCTTCGGACAGTCACGCGCCGCGAGCAACTCCTCGGTGTATTTCCTTTGCTCCTCCACGTCGTCCACCTCGGAGCAAAGGCTGTGCAAAGCCGCCATGTCACACGGATAGTCGCGGTGTATCTCCCGCAGTAATGCGAGCCGTTCGCGGTGATCGGTCATCGTGTTCAGTTTCTCGTACGTTTCCTCGGGTGCCTCACCGCTTTCCGTTTTTGCGGCACCGAGAAGCTCGTCCACCGTAACGCCGAAAAAATCCGCAATTACGGGCAATAATTCAACGTCGGGGTACGTGACGCCGTTTTCCCAACGGCTGACGATCTGACCGGATACGCAGAGCCTTTCGGCAAGCTCCCCCTGTGTGATATCCTTTTTCCTTCTCAGATTCCGAATGTTTTCCGATAGCTTCAGTTTCATGGCATCCTCCGGTATCAAACTCGGCGCAATCGCCTGTAAAACCATGATAGCAGGATACGTCCCCGCTGTCAATATCTGATTTTGCGATAATTTTTCTCATATATTAAAAAAGCGTAACAGGCACGGTACGAAAAAGGGGCCGTCCGTATGCGGACGACCCCATATGATACATCGGCGCTTCCCGCACGACCTCAGCGGCGGCGGAAGCGGGAAACGAGCCACAGAAGCAGGAACGCCGCAAGGTTGACGCAGACAATGGACGCGCCCGTGGGGGTCTCCAGTCCGTAGGAGAGCACCATGCCGCACAGAAAGCACAGGACGCTGACGGCGGCACTGCACAGAATGACCGAGCGGTAGCGGCGGCAGAGCCGCATGGCGGAGAGCGCGGGAAAGATGATGAGGCTGGAAATGAGAAGCGTGCCCATCATACGCATGCCCAAGACCACGGTCACGGCGGTCAGGAGCGCCAGAAGCAGATTGTACAGAAACGCGCGGGTACCTGTGGCACGGGCAAACGGCTCGTCAAAGGTAACGGCAAAAATGCGGTGATAGAAAAAGACATACAGGGTAAGCACGGCAACCGAAAGCAGAACCGATGTCACCGTGTCCGAGGTGCTCAGAGAAAGGATGGAGCCGAACATATAATTATAAACATCGGCATTGGTACCCGAACGCAGAGAAACCGCCATGACGCCGATCGCCAGCGCACTGCTCGAAATGAGCGCGATCGCCGCGTCCCCCTTCATTTTAGCGCGCGCATTGATCGAAAGCAGACCGAACGCCGCAAGGATGACCACGGGAACGGCGACCGCAAGGGGCGCGGCACCGAGCGCGGTCGCCACGGCAAGCGCGCCGAA
Source organism: uncultured Eubacteriales bacterium (assembly GCA_900557635.1). The sequence goes on along the minus strand of USTB01000122.1, from coordinate 253 downwards.
GCCCACATGCGACAATCCGTCGCCGATCATGCTGTAGCGCTTCAATATCAGGCTGACCCCGAGCAGAGAAGCGCACAGGGAGACCAACACACCCACGATCAGCGCGCGGGTGAGAAACGCATAGCGAAAAAAATCCAAAAACAGGCTCATTGCATATGACCTCCCGCAAAGAACCGACCGGTGGAGGTCTCCAGATATTCCTCGGTGGTGCCGAAGAAGGTGAAATTATGACCCACATGCAGGATATGGCGGG
>USTB01000121.1 GCA_900557635.1 uncultured Eubacteriales bacterium | reverse complement strand
TATAATGTTGATACACTTCAACAGGGAGATGCGCAAAATGGAAATTACTGATATCAAAATACGGAAAATCTTCAATGACGAGGCTCCTATGAAAGCCATCGCGTCCGTAACCTTTGACAACGAACTCGCGGTACATGACGTTAAAGTAATCCTGGCGAGAGAAAAGTACTTTATTGTGATGCCCAGCCGCAAGAATCCGGACGGCACCTTCCGGGACATCGTACCCCATCAATTCCGAATTTCGGAAGATTCTGGAGGATGCTGTGCTGTCCGCTTACCACACGGCGCTGGAGCAGGAAGCAGATCACGAAAGCGAAGAGCTTTGAGGCGCTGTCACACAATCAAGTCACCGACCACCCTCTGCATGAGGGTGGTCTTTTTTTTGCGCTTTTTTACACCGACGGGGGTCATGAATGACAAAAATCAAGAGGAAAACGCAGAAGGGTCGGACGCGCTCAGCTCTGCGCCTTGGTTTTTGCGCCGCCCGTGCCCGAGGCGAAAAATGCGTACAACGCGCGATCCAGAGGACGCGAGATCAGATTCATGATCAGCACGCCGAGGCACAGGCTTTCCGCCATGGCCAGCCCCCAATACAGGAGCAGAAAATGCAGAGCTCCGCATCCCAAGCCGTACACCAGCTTCGCATAGGAGAAAACGGGCGAGGTCGCGCTGTCGGTTGCCGCAAACGCCGCGCCGAACAGGGCGCCGCCGCACAGAAGCAGAAGAAGGGCAAAGGACATGCGGTCGTCGGTTTTGGAAAGCAGGAAGGCAAGGGCAAAAAAGACGTCGGCATAGGCTACGGGAATGTGCCATGTCGTACCACGCCGCAGGAGCAGATAGCACAGACCGCACAGAATAAAGAGCGCCGATACACTTCCCATCATACCCGAAAAATTGCCGAGAAATGCATTCCCCACCGAAAGGTTTTGCGCCGCAGTGCCCGAAAGCAGTGCGTTCGCGGGGGAGGCGACCCCGTCCGTGACGGCGGGCGCAAAAAAGCCGAGGCGTGTTCCCCATGCGGGGAAGGCGTTACTGCAGGACGGAAAGAGCAGTCCGCACACCAGTCTTGCGGCAAGGGCGGGGTTGACGGGGCATCTTCCCAAGCCACCGCAGATCAGCTTTATGACCGTGCCCAAAGCCCCGCCGAGCACCGGAAACCACAGAGGACAGCCGACGGGCAGGAGGCAGGCAAGGGTCAAGCCGAGGGTGACGGTCGAGCCGTCGGTCAGGGTGACGGGGCGGCGCAGAAGCAGACACGCCCACAATTCGGCGAGGACTGCGGACAGCACGCTCAAAAGGGTCAGGGAAATGACGCGGGTGCCGAACTGCACCGTCGCCCACACAAGCAGGCACAAAAGCGCCGCCGAGACATCGTTCATGCGGGAGCGCACCGAATTGCCCGTGTGAATATACGGTCCCTGCATGGCGGCATATGCGCCGTCGGCGGGGGTCTCACTGCGGATCACTTCATTTGGATTCTTCACGGCTTTCGGCACCTCCTTTGCTCTTTTCCGCGGCGAATATGCGGGAGAGCGGGATATGGGACGGACACACGTAACTGCACGCGCCGCACAGGCGGCATCGGGACAGGGACAGGTCGTCGATGGGTTTATATTTTCCGGTCTGCGCCGCGCGGAGCATCAGATGCGGCAACAGATCGTCGGGGCATACGCGGGCGCAGGCGCCGCAACGGATGCAACACTGCCGTTTCTCCTCGTCTTCTGCCGCCGCGCCGGTCAGCTTGGCGAAGAACGCAGAGAGGGGATCCCGCTTTTTTTGATCGGCACCGAGTGCCGCGAGGGACACGGTATCCTCCTCCACAAAATCGTCCGCAGATACGCGTCTGCCGCTCAAAAGACCGCCTGAGACTACGGTCTGCGCCGTTTGGGTCAAGCCGCCGCAGGCACGGAACAGGTCGGAAAAGGGGGTGCCCAGAGGACAGCGCACATATCCCGATTCGCGCACGATATCGCCGCTGACGGCTACGGTGCGCTCGGTATCGGGCATGCCCGTAACAAATGTGCGAAAGACTGCGGCACATTCGTCGCCGCCGATCACAAACTGCACGGTGTTATATTCCCGACGGGCGCGCCCCACGGTGACGCCGCCCACGGCAGAAAGCACGCTGATATCGTCCTCCTGCGGGTGGTGAGAGCCGACCTGCGCCACGCGGAGCAGACGGCTTTCGCCGATGGCGTCGAGCAGGGCATCCACTGCCTCGCGGTATTCTCCGTTTATGACGATGACCGCCTGCGAGATACCCAGGGTCTTTTGGAGGATCTTTGCGCCGTTGACGATCTGATCCGCCGCGTTTTCGCAAAGGTAGCGCATCAGCGCCCGATCGGGCTGACTCTCCGCGCAGTTGACTACAAGCTGTTTACACTGTGCGTCCACGCGCTCCAGACGCACGTACAGCGGCTCTCCGCGGCTGACAAGACCCATGTCGCGGATATATCCGATCAGCGCGGACGGCTCTGCGTCCTTGAGCTTTCCCGCAAAGTGATGCGGAGGCACGCCCGTCTCCTGTCCGTCGTTCAAAACGGTGACAAGGGGCACATGCGTACCGTCTGCGCACAGTCGGTCGCCCACCGATTCCACCGTGCCCGAGACGGGAGAAAAGCGCAATAGTCCGCCGTCTGCCGTCGGAGCGCCGATGCACTGACCGCGCAAAACCCGATTGCCCTCCCCGATCTGCGGCAGGCATTCGACCTGACCGAAGGCGTACAGGGGCACATGCACCCGCTGTACGTCGTGCAATACCCGCGCGGTGCGGGTTGCCGTCGAAAAGGTTCGGGGAACGGAGACACCGCCCTTTATGGTATACCGAATTGCCATGGCTCAGAGCATCCTTTCCGTTTTTTTCTACAATCCAATCAGCAATGCGGGCGTTTCCGCATGCTACCTTTCTATTATACCGCAAACCGCGGCGGAATGCAAGCCCGCAACGGGAAAAATACCGTCGTCGGGTCTTTCTTGACAAATGCGGCTTCGGTGTGGTACAATGCACCGAGCTGTGCCGCAAGCGGCGCGTGCGCGGGCGTGTGTGTGGAAAAACGTGCCGTCCGCAGAACAGAAACAGAGAAGGGCATACATGATGCAGGAATTATTGGATACAAGAGTGCGAAAGACCGTGTTCCCCGTGCGGGTGATCGAATGCCGCGGTCGGGTGACGGGTGCAGAGCGTCTTACGGTCGCGCGCGACATGCAGATCGGGCTGGAGGAGCAGGACTGCACCGTGCTTGAGAACACCGAGACCGAGGAGGCGTCGGTCCTTTTGGACTTCGGGCGGGAAATGAACGGTTGTGTGCGCATTCTGACCTTTTTGACCGGCTCCGATCAGCCCGCGCGCGTGCGTATCGTTTGCGGAGAATCGGTCTCCGAGGCGCAAAGCGACATCGGGCAGAAAAATGCGACAAACGACCACGCCGTGCGCGATTTTGAGCAGTTGCTTCCGTCGCGGAGCGATACAACGACAAACGAGACCGGATTTCGGTTCGTGATGCTCCGTCTGCTCGGAAAAAACGCGACGTTATCCCTGCGTGCCGTCACCGCGGTCGCCGTGTATCGGGATCTGCCGTATCTTGGCACCTTCTCGTGCAGTGACGACCTGCTCAATCGCATTTACGACACTGCCGCATATACGTGCCATCAGTGTCTGCAACAGTACGTCTGGGACGGCATCAAGCGCGACAGGCTGGTGTGGATGGGCGACATGCATCCGGAGATGCTTGCGATCCGCACGGTGTTCGGGGCGCTTCCCGTGGTGCGCGATACCCTTGCCTACATCCGTGACACCTCTCCGCTCCCCGGTTGGATGAATTATTACCCCACCTATTCTCTGTGGTGGCTGATGAATGTACGCGACTGGTACTTCTACACCGGAAGCGAGGAGTTTCTGCGGGAGAACAGCGCCTATTTTCTTGCGCTGACCGAGCAGACCCTGCAGGCGGTGGGGGACGACGGCTCCGACTCTCTCCCCGTATATTTTCTGGATTGGCCCACCAACGGCACCGAGGCGGGCA
>USTB01000120.1 GCA_900557635.1 uncultured Eubacteriales bacterium | reverse complement strand
CGCGGCGGAAACGGCGACCGCACCCGCGGCGCCCGCCGAATCCAAAAAAGAAGAAAAGAAGGAAGCACAGGAGCTTGCCGAAAAGATGAAGGAGCTTCAGGTCAAGATCACGGTGGGCGCCAGCGACGACGGACGTCTCTACGGCTCCGTGACCACAAAGGACATCACCGAGGCACTGGAGAATCAGTTCCACATCACCCTCGACAAGCGCAAGCTGTCACTGGATATGCCCATCCGCGCATACGGTTGCTATCAGGTTCCCGTCAAGCTGTATAACGGCATCACCGGCACCCTGCACGTCGTTGTCAGCGGGAAATAAGCCATGGCAAACGAAAAATCGGCAATTGACGCGCTGAACCGCAAAATGCCGTTTTCCCTGGAGGCGGAGCAATCCGTCCTGGGGTCGGTTCTCATCAATCCGGAGGCGCTTGAGGACATTGTAGGAATGGTGGAGGCAAGCGATTTCTACCTTGCCGAGCATCAGGAAATCTACCTTGCCATGCGGGAAATGTTCCTGCAAAGCAGACAGATCGACTTGGTCACCCTCATCGACACTCTGGTGAAGCGCGGCGTCTATTCGGATGCCGAGCAGAGCAGAAATTACATCCGCGTCATCGCAGAGATCGTTCCGTCCGCCTCCAACATCAAGGATTATGCCCGCATCGTGCGGGAAAAGTCCCTCCTGCGCCGCCTCATTGAGGTCAGCGGCGAAATCACGGACGATGCCTTTTCGGCACACGGCGAGGTTTCCGCTATTTTGGAGAGCGCCGAGGAACGCATCTTTTCTCTGGTGCAGGATAAGCAGACCAAGAATTTCGCTCATATCCGCGACGTCATCCCCTCCATTTATGCACACCTAAAGGAGCTTGCCGACGATCCGGAGGGTGCGAGCGGTACGCCCACAGGCTTTTCCGATTTGGACAGCGTGCTGGTAGGCATGAACCCGTCCGACCTCATTCTGGTGGGCGCACGTCCCGCCATGGGTAAAACCTCATTCTGTCTCAACATTGCCACAAAGGCGGCGGAAATGACCAAGAAAGCGGTCGCAATCTTTTCCTTAGAGATGTCCAACGAACAGCTTGTCAGCCGTATGCTGTCGGGAGAGGCAATGGTGGACAGCCACACGATGCGCACCGGCAGACTGACCAACGAGGACTGGAGCAAGCTGGCGGAGGCGGCGGCGCGCCTTGCAGGATGCGATATTCTGGTGGACGATTCCACGGGCATCAAGGTCGCGGACATGAAGGCAAAGCTGCGCCGCGTGAAAAACCTCGGGCTTGTGGTCATCGACTATTTACAGCTCATGCAGGCTGACCGCCGCACCGACAACCGCGTGACCGAGGTCGGCGAGATCTCCCGCGGACTGAAATTGCTTGCCAAGGAGCTTGCGGTGCCCGTCATCTGCTGTTCTCAGCTTTCCCGTGCCACCGAATCCCGAACCGATAAAACGCCTCAGCTTTCCGACATGCGAGATTCGGGCGCCATCGAGCAGGACGCGGACGTCGTCCTTTTCCTGCACCGTCCGGACTACTACGAAAAGCAGACCACCGACGCACAGGCAGAGCCTGCCGTGGGCACCGCCAATATCATCATTGCCAAAAACCGTCACGGCGCTACGGGCAAGGTGGAGATGCGCTTTCTCAAGCAGTTTACGCGCTTTATGTCGGCGTCCGATATCGAGCCGGACGCACCTCCGCTGTCATGAACGGGACGCGCAACAATGCCGTCCCTTCTCTGCGCCGCCTGTTTTCGGACACCCTTTGCACCTACGGCATGACCGAGCATGTAAGCTCGGTGCTCATCGGACTTTCGGGCGGGGCGGACTCCACCGTACTGACCTTTCTTCTGCATGAGTACGCCGAAGAGAACGGCTTGCGTCTGTACGCCTTCCATCTTCACCACGGCATTCGGGGAGCGGAAGCGGATCGCGATCTGCGGCATGTGCAGTCCTTCTGCGACGCCCTGCAAATTCCGCTCACTGCCGAATATGCCGATATTCCCGCGCTGGCAAAGGAACACGGCGAGGGACTGGAGGTGTGCGCAAGAAGAGAGCGGCATGACCGCATGGAGCGCTGTCGGGTGCGGCTCGGGTGCGATGTCATCGCGCTGGCGCACAATGCAAATGATGTGCTTGAGACCATGCTTTTCCGCTTGGCAAGAGGAACGTCTCTGCGCGGTATGCGCGGCATTCTGCCCAAGAGCGGGCATATCATCCGTCCGCTGTGCGACGCGACGCGGGAGGATATTCTGCGTTTTGCACAGGATGAAGGGCTTTCTTTTGTTGAAGATTCCACAAACAACAACACGGATTACACACGCAATTATATCCGACACGAGATCGTACCGCGCCTGTGCAAGGTGCATTCCAACGCCGTCCGAAATGCCGTCCGCACCGCGCATGCCCTGCAAAGGGAGGATGCGTTTTTGGAGGACGCGGCAAGCCGCGCAGACGGAACACACGATCCCGTGTTGACTGCCCGCCGCGCTGTCTCCGCATACTATGAAACCGAAGGACACACCGAGCTGTCCGCCGAGCACATCGAGCGCCTGACCGCGCTGGTGCAGGACGGCGTCACGGGTCAGTGTCTTTCCCTCCCCGGCAACCTCCGCGCACAGAAAACGCCGCGCGGCATCGTCTTTTTGCCCGAGGACAGATGCGAGCCTGTTTCGTTTTCCCTCCCCGTCGCCGAGGGGTTCACGGTTCTGCCGAACGGATGCGCCCTTTTTGTGTCCCGTTCGCCAAAAGATAAGAAAAGCGATACAAATATTTACAAATATTCCATACAAGGCGCGATCAATTCTGCTAAAATATTCGGAGTAATATGCGTCCGCTCCCGCATGGGAAGGGATACAGTCCGATACGGCGGTATGAACCGTCAGGCAAAAAAGCTGATTCAGTCCACACCGTTTCCGCCGTCTGTCCGACAGGCGATCCCCGTGGTGTGCGACGACGACGGCGTGCTCTGGCTTCCGGGCTTCCCTGCCTGCGACCGCGCGGCAGACCATCCCGATCTTTTTTTCACCCTGTACTGTAAGGGTGAGCGGGAATGGATTATTTGATCGCAAACCCGCCCATCCGTTTTTTCGACTTTTTTTTGCACGCAACAGAAAGGAAGTTACCCCAACACTATGGCAGATAGGACCGCATTGCATCAAGACATCGACCATATTTTGGTCAGCGAGGAAGAAGTGGATCGTATCGTCCGCAGCATCGCCGCAAAAATCGACAGCGATTACCGCGACAGTTCCAAAAAGCTCCTGCTTCTCTGCATCCTCAAAGGCTCGGTCGTTTTCATGGGTGAGTTGATGAAACGGATTACCGTTCCCGTGGAAATTGATTTTATGAAGGTATCATCCTACGGCTCGGATACAAAAACCTCGGGTTCGGTCAACATTATTCTGGATCTGCACCGCAAGGATCTTTCCAACTGCGATATTTTAATTATCGAGGATATTGTGGACAGCGGCAGAACGCTTTCGTATCTGGTCAACTATCTCACGCTCAAGGGCGCAGCAAGTGTGCGCACCTGCACGCTTCTGGACAAGCCGAGCCGCCGCGAGGTGGATTTCACACCCGACTACACGGGCGCTGTGATTCCGGACGAATTCGTGGTAGGCTACGGTCTGGATTATGACGAGGCATATCGGGCGCTTCCGTATGTGGGCGTGCTCAAATCCTCGGTCTACAGCAAATAAAACCGTAGGCGTTTGTATATAATAGGTAGAAACGCCGTTTGATATCCCGCGCATCCCAACCAACTGACACATTCGGGGGTTTTTCATGAAAAGTAATCTCAAAGTCATTGTATTTTACGTTCTTCTGATCGGTGTCATACTGTTTCATGTCATATCCGGTGCCGTCGTCGGAGATGGTGATGAGCAGGCTCTCCTCGTCGCCATCGATCTCCTCCGCAGTGATGTGAATCGTACACGGGTGGGTGCACGGCTCTACGCCATGGCGGATCGAGTTCTCGACGATCGGCTGGAGCAAGAGTTTCGGGATCTTCCAGTCTTCCTGATGGA
>USTB01000119.1 GCA_900557635.1 uncultured Eubacteriales bacterium | reverse complement strand
GTCGGGACAGTCGTGACAAAACACAAGATCGTATCCGTCACTGCCATGAATCAATGTGATCAAAGTAGCAATCACATCGCCGAGCGGCATAAAGTCAATGTGCGTTTTATCAAAGACGGCGGTAACGACGGTGCCGTGCGGGAAGCCGCTGTCGGCTGTATGACTGTCGATGGTCAGCGTGCCTCCGGTTTGCTCGGCGGCAAGCCGAAAGAACGGCAGACCGAGACCGACGCGCCGCGTCTTTCTTGAGGTCGTAAAAGGATCTGTCACGCGCGCGACCAATTCAGGCGACATGCCGCAGCCGTTATCCTCCACCCGAATTTCCAATGAGACATCGGTTTCTGTCAGATAAATGCCGATCAGCGTCGCGCCGGCGGCGACAGAATTCATCGCAATATCGAGAATATTCAATGAAAGCTCTGTCATCGGCGTTCCTCCTCACGTAGCATGGAGATCAGCAGTCTGCGGATACCGTCCGCATCCGTGACCGAATCCGGAAAGGAAAGCGAATGCTCACCCTCCGCGATGTTCCAAAGATGATGGGCGTCCGAATTGCATAAAACCAATCGGTCGCGCAATGTCGGATACCGCGCTTCCAGCCCTTCCCTTTTTCCGTGATCCGCGTATTCGACCCACGGAAAGACAGGCTCATGCGGCATCGCGCCGAGAACGGCAAGAATACCGTTTGAGGTGCGGTCGATATGAGCGGGCAGACACGCGCCGCCGCAGTTACTCACCAAGCCGTGCGCCTCCGTCAGGGAAAGCGCAGTCGCAGGCGGCAACAGAAACGGTTCCTTTCCCGTCACCTCATCCTGTGAGTTCAGAATGAGCTGTTCGCCGAAGATCTCCGGACGATTGGGGACGCGCATGCGATACGCGGACAGCACGCGATCAAAGTCCATGGCGATCTCCAGGGACGGAAAGAGACACAACAGATGGATCTCTTCGGCTGTTGTCAGCTCACAACCCGCCACGGGAACAATGCCCGCGGCAATCGCCGCCTCAAAGAAGGAAGGACAGTTGGCACACGAATTATGATCGGTCAGCGCTACGATCCGCAAGCCGTTCAAAACCGCCATACCGACGATGTTATTCACGGTCATATCGTCGTCCGCACAGGGCGAAAGACAGGAATGAATGTGCAGATCGTAATTAAGACCCTGCATTACGACTGTACGGGACAGCGGCGGCAGAACGTGAAGATATCATCCTTTGTACGCAAAAGATTGATGCCCTCCTGCGCGGCGCGTTCCGTCAACATGGGGGTGACCTCGGCGTTTTCCGCCAGGATCACACAGGACAGACCGAGAAGGGATGCGACCGCCAGAACGTTGATGTTGGTCATAATGGTCACCCACATCTGTCCGAACTTCGCGCGTCCCATGACCCACGACAGAAGATCGCCGGCATATCCTCCCGTGATCTCCGCGTCGGGGTTCGGCATGGTCAGGATCTCAAGACCCGTCGCCGCCTGAAGCTGTGCCACCGTCATCGGAATCCCCCTTTTCATATTTTGCTTTTAACACCAGTACACAGGCATCCGCCGAAACCGTCCCCCGCACCACGTCCTCCGCGAACGCGCGACAGCTCGGCGCGCCGCAAAAGCCGCAGTCCAGCTCGGGCAACTCGGAAAATACCTTTTTGGTTTGCGCCATCAGCTCCATGGCACGTCTGCGATCCGGATGAATCCGCAGGGCGGGATCGTGCTGAGGACGCTGAGGCATGAGAAATTTCTCGGGAATATCGTCCGAATCACGATTATCCGGTCTGTACTGGGAAACCGGAAGATAACGTCGGATGCTTTGCAGACGGACGCGCGCTATGTACGGATTTTCCACCGCCATAACGCCGCCCACACAGCCGCCGTCACAGGCGTTCAGCTCCACAAAATCAAGGTAGGGATAGCTCCCGACCTCCATTTCATCCAGAACGCGGATCACGTTCTCAATGCCGTCCGCCGCAAGATAGCGGTCATTGAGCAGTGCGGACGATTCGCCGCCCGTGGAAGCCCACGACAAGCCGATCATTCCCGTGCGGGAGACCGGTATCGGCACCGTCTCGTGCTTGAGTACATCCAGCAGAGCGAAATACATATCGCTCATAGACACCACAAAGTCAATTGCCGACGGCGCACCCGACGGCTGATTCTTCACATAGCTGACCTTTGCGGGACACGGCGAGATGAACACCACACAGATATCCTCATCGGTCAGTTCGGGATGCTTCGCCTTCGCCTGCAGTTTTGCCTGAGACGCGGCAATTTCGATGGGCGGAAGCAGATCCATGATATTATCGAGCAGGAACGGAAACCGCAGTTGGATCAACCGCGTGATCACCGGACATGCCGATGAGATCACCGGGCGCTTGACATCGGGCTGACGCAGATAGCGCCGCGTATATTCCGTGACCAGTTCGGCGGCACGCGCGACCTCGAACACATCGTCAAAGCCCCAGTCCAGCAGTCCCTGTAACAGAACGTCAACATCGTCGAGGTTTTCAAACTGACCGCACAGGGAGGGCGGCGGCAATGCGATCTTGTAGCGGTAATCGCGAAAGCTGTCAAGCGAATCGAACACCGCCTGCTTCGCATTGTGCGGACAATAACGGATGCACTGACCACAGTCGATGCAGCGTTCGGAATTGATGATTGCGTGACCGGATCGGACACGAATGGCTTCGGTAGGACATCGTTTCAGACAGTGGGTGCAGGCTTTGCACTTATCCGGATCCAGAGAAACTGAATGCTTATACTCAGCCATGGCGCGTCACCCGTTGATACAGACAGTCATGGTGATCTTAGTACCGACGCCGAGAGTGGAATCGATCTGCATCTCATCCGAATACCGCTTCATGTTCGGCAAGCCCATACCCGCGCCGAATCCGAGCGAACGGATATTCTCGGGCGCGGTGGAAAAGCCCTCCTGCATGGCAAGATCGATGTCGGCGATCCCCGGTCCGTGATCGGTCAAAACAATAACCACGCGATCCGGATAGACCATCACATCGGCTACCCCGCCGCCGGCATGGATCACCATATTGATCTCGCCCTCGTACATGGCAACTGCCACACGTCGGATCACATCGGTGTCAAAGCCGATACGGCGCAGTATTTTCTTAGTCTGCACTGAGGCTTCACCGGCAGAGGTGAAGTTCACACCGTCCACCTCAAAATGATAGGTCAGGACTTCCTCACTCATGGCACTGTGTGGGATTTGCACCCAAACCGTTGCTGTAAAGAATTCCGCACGCATCATACATGCGCAGATCGGTGCCAAGCACGGCAATGCCGTACTCACGCGCAAGTGCAAGAATATCGTCTCCCGGCGTCTTCGAGCGAACAAACACGATACAGCTCATGTCCATCATGCTCGCTGTACGAACCACCTGTGTGTTCACAAGACCGGTCAACAGAACCGCCTGGTTTTTCACATAAGCAAGAACATCGCTCATCATGTCACTGCCACAAGCGGAGCATACCTGAGTATCCAGAAGATCATCTCCCGCAAGCACTCTTGCGGAGAGCAAATCGGAAATTTTCCCAATCGTCATAGTTTGCTGATCCTTTCACGGATATATTGTTCCTACAGTAGGTTTTTTCAGGTAAACGCAATCAATATTTGGCAAGGATACCCTTAACCTGCCCCGCGGTCAAACGTCCGTAGACCTCCTCGTCGATCACCATAACAGGAGCGAGGCCGCAGCAACCGAGACATCGGGTCGCTTCCAGTGTGAATTTGCCGTCCTCGGTCGTCTTGCCACAGGAAATGTTCAGTTCTTTTTCGGTTGCGTCCAGAACAGCTTGTGCACCCTTTACGTAGCAAGCCGTACCGGTGCAGATGGAAATAATGTGTTCTCCCTTCGGCTCAAGAGAAAACTGCGCATAGAAGGTTGCAACGCCGTATACCTCTGCAACCGGAATATCCAGAGCATCGGCAATCAACTCCTGCGTTTCCATAGAAAGATAGCCGAACAGCTCCTGCGCCTTTTGCATAATGGGCATCAGCGGACCGGCGTGATCCTTATGGGTTT
>USTB01000118.1 GCA_900557635.1 uncultured Eubacteriales bacterium | reverse complement strand
GGGGCGGGAGGACGGCTGTCACTGCCCCAAACCCAAAAAAGCGAAGCCGACATATACCGCGATCCCGCAGACCTATTACCCCCCTTTTTGCAAAAAAGCCATGACGCAAAAGCGGCATGACAGGAGAAAATGCTGCGGGAATTTGCTTGCTTTTCGGCGGGAAGTGTGCTATACTGATGTCGGATTGCGGACGGGACACACCGTCCCGCAACGAATCAGCAAAGCCGATCGGGATCGGCAGAATCAAATCATATCAAATGAAATGAGGATACGAAAATGGATTGCCTGTTTTGTAAGATCGCGGCGGGAGAGATCCCGTCCCAAAAGGTATATGAGGACGATACCGTGTATGCGTTCCGCGACATCAACCCCATGGCACCGGTTCACGTGCTTGTGATCCCGCGCACCCACATCCCGTCCCTCGACGGTGTCAACGCCGAAAACAGCGGTGTCATCGCACATTTAATGGAGAAGATTCCGGTCATCGCGGCACAGGAGGGCTTGACGCAGGGCTACCGTCTGGTGTCCAACTGCGGAGAGCATGCCTGCCAGTCGGTCAAGCATCTGCACTTCCACATTCTGGGCGGCAAACAGCTTTCTGCCGAAATGGCATAACCGTCAAAGAAGATCGGCGTGGGTGCATCGTTCCTTGCGACATCGCGCGCCGCAGAAAACAGGAAAGCGGAACCGCCTGCCTGCATAACGCAGACATCGGTTCCTCTTTTTTCGGCAACAGCGCGCCGCGAACAGCGGCAGTGTGTGCCGTCAATATCCTCCGTATGTAAGGTCGAGAAGGGACGCGCCGTCTACACGGCTGAATTGACGGTATATCTCGAAATGAAGATGCGGACCCGTGGAGGTTCCCGTGCTTCCGACGTATCCGATGAGCTGTCCCTGCGACACCTCGGTTCCCACCTCTATGCCGTCGGCAAACGCGCTCATGTGCGCATAGATGGTGCGGTAGCCGTTGTCGTGCTGAATGTAGATCACGTTTCCGTAGGAGTGGTGCAGTGCGCACATGGTCACCACGCCCCCGTCCGAGGCATAAATGGGCGTACCCATGTCTGCCTGAATGTCGGTTCCCGTGTGAGCGCCGGTAGAAAAGGACAGATCGCGATTCTCACCGAAGGTCGAGGTAATATTCTGACGGAGCGCGTCGATATCCAACGGACGGATGAAAGTGCCCGTCGTGACCCCGGGCTGATAGCTCCGACAGCCCTCCACCGCAACCTCGCCGACGGTTTCCGCAAGCAACTCCGAGGAGAGCACCTCAGAGGAGACACAGCTTCCGGTCTCATCGTACACACGGCGGCACGTGTTGCGCGCCAAGCCGTCCGCACCCTCGACGATCACCCGACGGTAATAGGGATAGCGGGTATCGTCATAGATCGCCTCGGAGGGATAGGGGATGACCTCCTCCACGGTCTTTGTGTGACTGTAGGTACATGCCAGAAGATCACCCGAAAGGGACTCGCGCGCCGCCGTCTGCGCCGCTTCGTACAGCCCCTCGGCATCCAAAAGATCGGACACATACACCGCGCCGTCCGTGATCTGCACGTTGGAGCGGAATTCGGCAGTGACCTCTTCACCGAACGTTGCGGCAAACGCCGCCTGCTTTTCGGAAAGGATACGGTCGAGCACAGCTTCCGCCGTGCCGCGATCCTCACATGCACCCACGATCTGCCCGTTGATCTGCAAAACCGATGCCTGCGTCACATAATCGCTCAATTCGTCACACAGCATCGCTTCCATGGTTTCCTGTGTCAAAAACTCGGGAGCTTCTTCCTGCACGGCAACTGCCTCACAGGAAAAGCCGATATCATCGGAAAAGCCCGCGCCGAGCAATTCGGAGTACCGCTTTTCCACGGCATCCGACGCCTGACGGCACAGCTCGCTGTCCTCCACATATCCCACACGCTGTCCCCTGAGATAAACGCCGTACACCTCGCCGCCTTTTCCCGAATGCACCGCAAGCGGCACGATCACACCCGCAAGGAAAACAACGGAGAACACCGCCACGATCACGCGGTTCAATCTGCGGCGTCTCAGCGTTTCGGTTGTCTTTTCCGCTTTTTCCGTCTTTTCTGCCTTTGCTCCGACGGTTTCCGCCGCCTCGGCAGATGCCGCAACGTTAGGCTCGGGCTTGCCCTGCCGTTCGGTCTTGTGTTCCATCCGGTTTCCCTCCTTTCGCTGAGATCATACCACTGTAAAAATGAAATTCGATATACGGTGCCATTCCGTCATATGTCGGGTTAAAACGTCCCGATGATATGATATGCACCGGAAACGGAGAATGTTCCCATGAAGAAAAACGCCATGCGCCCGTTCGGCGCCGCCCTGTCCGGCATGATGATCCTGACCCTGCTTTCGGTCATGGGTCAATATCTCAAAAGACGGCTCTGCCTGTCCGATGAGTGGATGCTCGGCATCCGCGTACTGACCTATCTCACACCCTGTCTGTTTATGCATCGGGCGCGGATCGATCCGATCTCGGTCGCAGAGAGCGATACCGACAGCGCGTCTCCCTTTCCGCCCGCAGGCTTCGCCTTGGTGTGCGGGATCGGGATACGGTATCTGTTTCTGTTGCTCCAATACACCAACCGCATGCCCCTGACTGCCGCCGGCGCACCGTTGGATTGGGCGGACGTGGTGTCCGCACTGCTTTTGGCGCCCGTTTTGGAGGAACTATTCTTCCGCGGGTATCTCCTGCGCGGACTGCTCCCCCTCGGGAATCGCTTGGCGGCTGTGATCAGCTCGGTTTTCTTCGCGCTTCAGCACGACAGCCTGTCCGGCATTTTCAACGGACTGCTTTGCGGCATGATGCTGTCGCAATGCTCGCTGTGCCGCAGCGGACTGTTCGTCTGCATCGGCGTCCATTTTCTGCTCAACGGCACCAATCTCCTGCACAGCGTGCTCCCGCCCATGGGAGCCATCGGTGCGGACGCGGTGCTGTTTGCGGCGGGCGCCGCCCTTTCCCTTGCCGCGCTGTTCAAAAAAAGCAACCGCACGGACAGTTGCGGAGGCAACGGCGAGGCATGAAACGTGCACGAAATGCACAAAGCACCATGCTTTTTTCACACAGCAATTGTAACGCAAAAATGAGAAGTCCCGATAAACATTTTCTAACCATGCGTGAAATTCGGGAGAACATTTCGTAAAATCGGGGGTAAATACCTTGAACATGAAGCATTATTTACCGCGCGCCCTGCGCTTTTCCCAAAAGCCCGACGCGATCCAGCCGCCCCGTCCCGAGGACGAAGCCTATATGCGGCTTTGCCTTGCGCTGGCGCAGGAGGCATTGGAGGCGGGAGAAATTCCGGTGGGCGCGGTCGTCGTGCAGAACGGAACGGTCGTCGCTCAGGCGCGCAACCGCCGCGAGGAATGCCGCAACGCCCTTTTGCATGCCGAGACTGCGGCGATCGAACAGGCTTGCCGCGCGCTCGGCGCATGGCGGCTCACCGACTGCACCCTGTATGTCACACTGGAGCCGTGCGTCATGTGCGGCGGCGCCGCCTTCAATGCAAGAATCCCGCGTATCATATACGGCGCGGGCAACACCGACAACGGCAGTCTCGGCGGCGTCCTGAATCTGAACCGCTATCCGCTCTCCCATTCCGTCACGGTCACGCCGCATGTCATGGAAGCGGAATGCCGCGATCTGCTCAACCGCTTTTTCCGCGGCAAGCGCTGATCGTACCGACTGCACCGACATCACCGACATCGCCGCCGTCCCGAAGCGCGTGAGGCAGGAACGGCGCATCACCCGCAAATGTCAAAAATGCCAAGAAAGTAACATCCCCGACAGATCCTCGGATCTGTCGGGGTATTGTCATGTATCGGCACGGATCAGTGCACGATGCACTTTTCGGTGTCCTTATCGAAAATATGAATTCTGGTTGCATCCAGAGCAACCTTGATGGTGTCGCCGGTTCTGGAGGTGGAACGGGGAGAAACGCGTGCGATCATCTTCTGCTCGCCCACGGACAGGTACAGATAAATCTCAGCACCCATCATCTCGGAGACGTCGACCTGAGCTTCC
>USTB01000117.1 GCA_900557635.1 uncultured Eubacteriales bacterium | reverse complement strand
GATTTCCGCATCACCGTCCGCATCGACGAGGAAAACGGTACGCTCACCGTATCGGATAACGGCATCGGCATGAACGCGGACGAGGTGCGCCGCTATATCTGCCAGATGGCGCTTTCGGGCGCGCTGGACTTTGTGGAAAAATACGAGGGCAAGGACGCGGCGTCCGACGGCATCATCGGTCACTTCGGACTGGGCTTCTATTCCTCCTTCATGGTCAGCGATACCGTGGAGGTGGAGACCCGCTCGTTTGACGGCTCGGCTCCCGTTCACTGGGTGTGCACCGAGGACGGAAATTACGAAATTTCCGACGGCACCCGCGAGACACGCGGCACCGACGTCATCATGCACATCAACGACGATGAAAAGGAATATCTGAGTGAATCCAAGATTCGGGACATTCTCCGCAAATACTGCTCCTTCATGCCGGTCGAGATCTACCTCGAGGTCGCAGGCAAGGAGACAGAGGCAGAGGACGCGGACAAGACGGCAGACGAACAGAAGGACGGCGCGGAAGCGCAAAAGCCCCTGCCCATCAACGACACCCATCCGCTGTGGCTCAAACAGCCGTCCGAATGCACCGAGGAGGACTACCGCAATTTCTACAGCCGCGTTTTCGCGGACTACCGTGAGCCGCTCTTCCACATTCACATCAACGCCGATTATCCGCTGAATTTTAAGGGCATCCTGTATTTCCCCAGAATCACAAACGAATACGAAAACATGGAGGGTCAGGTCAAGCTGTACTACAATCAGGTTTTCGTGGCGGATAACATAAAGGAAGTCATTCCGGAGTACCTGCTCATGCTCAAGGGCGTGCTGGACTGCCCCGAGCTGCCTCTGAACGTGTCCCGCAGTTATCTGCAAAACAGCGGATACGTCGCCAAGATCTCGGCACACATCGTGAAAAAGGTGTGCGACAAGCTCAACGGCATGTTCAACACCGACCGTCCCGCCTACGAAAAGCTGTGGAACGATATCAAGATCTTCGCGGAATACGCTTCCCTGCGCGACCGCAAATTCTATGATCGGGTCAAGGACAGCATCCTGCTCCCCACCACCCGCGGCACGTATTTCACCGTTGCCGAATATCTGGAGCAGGCAAAGGACAAGCACGCCGATACCGTGTATTACTGCACCGATCCCGTGGCGCAGGCACAGTATGTCTCCATGTTTGAAAAAGAGGAAATCCCCGTGGTTCGTCTGGATAAAATGATCGATACCCAGTTCATTTCTCTGGTGGAGGACGACCGCAAGATCCACTTCGTGCGCATCGACGCCGACGTTGCCGCCGCATTGAAGGGCGACGGCGAGGCTTACGAAAACAAGGAGCTGGCGGATCTGTTCCGCGAGGTCAGCGGTCAGGAGAAAATGACCGTGAAATTCGAGAATCTGCGCGATACCTCCCTCCCCTGCCTGCTCAATGTTTCCGAGCAGTCGCGCCGCGTGGAGGACATGATGAAGATGTACCGCATGACGGGCGGCGAGAGCGGTGCCGACACCTTCCCCGTGGAATCCACCCTCATTCTGAATTCCGCAAACTCCATGATCCGCCGTCTGGGCGAAAACCCGACCGACGAAAAGGCAAAGCGCGTGGCAAAGCAGATCTACACGCTGGCGCTCATCAGCCAGAGACAGCTTTCGGCACAGGAGCTGGAGCAGTTCCTCTCGGATAGCTACAATTTCCTGAACAGCGCATTCTGACAGACGGCGCGCGCAACCCGCCGCCGTTCGGATACATCGCCGCACACTCTGCGGCTTTTTCCCCGAGAATACCCCGCGAAATTCGATTTTGGAGGTTTTGAATATGGAAGCATATCAGGAAGCATGGAAAAGATGGATGGACAGCTCCGCTGTCAGTGAAGAGGAAAAAGAACAGCTCCGCGCAATGGAGCACGACGACGCGCTGATGCGGGAACGCTTCTCTCCTTCGGCACGGCGGGTCTGCGCGGCATTATGAGCCCCGGCACCAACGCCATGAACGTGCATACCGTGCGTCACGCCACACAGGGTCTTGCCGCCTTTATCCTCGGTCAGGACACCGACGGCACTCTGGCAGGGCGCGGCGTGGTCATCGCCTGCGACAGCCGCAATCATTCCACGGAATTCGCACAGGCGGCGGCATGTGTGCTGGCAGGCAACGGCATCCGCGTGTACCTGTTCGACGCGCTCCGCCCCACCCCCGAGCTTTCCTTTGCCGTGCGCGAGCTTCACTGCATCGCAGGCATCAATATCACCGCATCCCATAACCCCGCCGCCTATAACGGCTACAAGGCATATTGGGAGGACGGCGCACAGCTTGCACCCGAGCAGGCAGACGCGGTGTCCGCATGCATCGCCGCAACCGATCTGTTCAACGGCATCCGCGCCGTGTCCTACGATGCCGCAGTCGCGGACAAAAAGATCGAACTGCTCGGGCAGGACTTTGACGAGCGCTATATGGCGGCAGTCATCTCCCAGCAGGTCAATCCGCAGACCGTCCTCCAGGCGGCGGATTCGCTCTGCGTGGTCTATACCCCCCTCCACGGCGCGGGATGCCGCATCACGCCCGAGGTTCTGCGCCGCATCGGCGTGAAAAAGCTCTACACCGTGCCCGAGCAGATGAAGCCGGACGGCAACTTCCCCACAGCTCCCAACCCCAATCCCGAATTTCCCGCCGTTTTTGAGCCGGGTCTGCGTCTGGCAGACGAGGTGGGAGCCGATCTCATCATTGCAAACGATCCCGACGCCGACCGCACCGGCGCGATGATCCGCGGCAAGGACGGCAAATATACCATCCTCACCGGCAACCAGATCGGCGCACTGCTCGTGGACTATATCATCTGCGACTTGGAGGAGCGGAATGCCGTTCCGCCGCATCCGTATGTGGTCAAGTCCATCGTGTCCAGTGAGCTTGTCACCCGTATCTGCGAGGCACACCACGTCAAGATCCATAATGTGCTCACGGGCTTCAAGTATATCGGCGAGGTCATCAAAAATTACGAAAAGCAGGGATACGGCGACTTCATCTTCGGCTATGAGGAAAGCTACGGCTTTTTGAAGGGCACGTATTGCCGCGATAAGGACGCCGTGGTGGCTTCCATGCTCCTCACCGAAATGGCTGCATATTATAAACTGCGCCATATCGACCTGCGCGACGCACTCGACCGCCTCTACGAGCGCTACGGATGCTTCCGCGAGGCGACCGACAGCATCACGATGGAGGGTCTGGACGGCTCTGCCAAGATGGCGCGCCTGATGGATTCCCTGCGTGCCGCACCGCCCGCCTCACTCGGCGGAGAGAAGATTCGGGAGATTCGGGACTATCAGCTCCGCACCGTGCGCGAATTGGATACCGGAAAGCAGACCGACACCGGACTGCCGCCCTCCAACGTCCTCTATTTCACCACAACGACGGGGAACGTCATCGTCCTGCGCCCGTCCGGCACCGAACCGAAGCTCAAAATTTATTACCTCCTGCGCGGAGAAAGCTGGGAAGGCATCGACCGTACCCTGTCCGCCTGCCGCGCCGATATTCAGGCACTGGTAAAGCAGTGACATAAATCAAGACCACCGACTCAGCCGGTGGTCTTGATTTTATAGTAAGGCTTTACCGCAGAATTCCGACGGTGCAATAGCACAGTCGGATTTTTTGTCAGACGGTACAATAATTCGCAGGCTGTAGCGGCGTTTCCGCCAAGGATTTCTGCGAAGTATGATGAATGCTATGCGTGAATTGTGCGGTAAGGTCTTAAATACGGGTTTTCGCGTCCGGAGCACTCAAAATCAAACGATTTGTTAAGGTAAATATACTCGTTCAGTATTGCAAAAAGAGCTATGATCCCGCACTTCGGCAAAAAGAACCATATTTGCTTTTCCGCGCCGTCAACCTTTGCGCTTTTGCCGTGGATTACCCGCAATTTTTCAAGCTGATGCATCACGTCGGCAGGATCGTCGAGCTTCCATTCACGCATGGCATAATCGTTGTCAAAAGAAAATCCCCGCGGTTTCTCGTACAAGGAAAACAATGTGTGCAGTAACCTTTCGTCCGACAAAATTCTTAAATATTCACAGTACCGTTTG
>USTB01000116.1 GCA_900557635.1 uncultured Eubacteriales bacterium | reverse complement strand
TTGTGCAAACGCTTGGACAGCGGAGATATGGACGGTTGAGGGCGACAGGTGTCAGTGGAGCAGGGTGATCGGTACCAGTCCCGCACAACCGCCGAAACTACCCTGCGGCTGTTCCATGGGGGCAAGACAGGCGGGGCATAAAACGCCGTCTACACTGGTTTCGTCCGGAAGCAGTGCGCACAGCACACGGCTTCCGCCCACGCCTCGGGCGGGGATCAGCCGAACACGCCGTGCCAGGGAAAAGGGCAGATCGGGCAGGATTTCGGTCTTGTGCGCGGTGAACACCGGCAGAAGAGGTTCGGGAATAACCGAGCGCACCGAGTCCAACGCAACCAATATGACAGGTCTGCCGCTGACCGGCTCACACAGAAGATTGCCGCTGTCGGCAAGTGCGGTGAAGTTGGCTTGGTTTCCGTTGATCACACAGCGGACGGTGGCACGTCGTCGCCGCACATCCCGACGGAACACCCGACTGACGCCCCATGTCCCAACACCTGCCAGGACTGCCATGACACAGAACCAAAGGGGCGGGATGTCGCTTTCCAGTGTCACAAGAGTGCCGTTATAGAATGCGGTCTTGCCGCTGATGCGATTTGCGGCGGCAAACAGTGCGGTCATGGTTCCGCCGAGCACCAGTGACACCATATAAAAGATCACGGTGCTTCGCCACAGGTCGCGGTCAACGCCGATCCCGACGGCGCACAGAAGAACGGCGGTTGCGATATGTAACAGGAAGCCGACAACAAGATTGCCCTGCAGGAACAGAGAAGCCACGCCGTAGACCCCGCCGAGCACGGCGGCAATCGAAAGCGGCACGGGGCGCGCCCGCCGCCACAGTATGCGGCATGTCAGAAACAGTGCCAGAAAATCCATGCTTGCATTGACCAAAAACAGTGTGTCTCCGTAGATGACCTGTTCCATGCATAGCGCCTCCGTCCACGCATCCGAATTTCTCTCGGGCGCGGAACTACGCCGCGTCAACCCTTTGTCCGTATTGTACCATGTCCGCCCCGAAAAATATGTCGGAAGGTGACGATGGCAAAAATTTCTTTTCCGTATGCACCGTTGCAGTTCGGGACGGTGTTCGGCGTTATAACGCATGATTCACCGAAACAATCCCTCCGTCACGGTTTTACGCAGAGCGCTGTGCCGCCTCCCTTTACACAAAGGTGGCTTTCTCGGGGTGACGCACGCGGACAGGACACTTCCATATAGGACGCCTTCGTTTTTCTGCGGGTTGCGGTCGGCACACCGTGCAGAAAAGCGCGAAAAAGGGGTGCCCGAGAGGACACCCCTGTATATTTGATTTTCGGTTGCGCGATACGGTATCGTGCTTTACCGCACCGGAGACACGGCAAAATCAGTTGCTCACGCGGTTTGCAACGTCGTACAGTGCACGATAAGCGTCGAACTTCTTGCGGCAGAACTCCTGCATTTCGGCAAGCTGTTCTTTGGTGAACTTTGCCTTCTGCTCTTCGGTGAGCTTCTTGGCGTAATTCGGGTCGATGTGCTCCTTGTAGAGCTTGTCCAGTGCCAGAGCGTAGTCGATGTCCAGATCGACGATCTTGTCGTTCTGCGTGCACACAACGCGGTTGGACTTGCCCTCAAACAGCAGATCGACGGCATACGCGCCCATTTCAGCGGCAAGCAGACGGTCGCGCAGGGTAGGCTTACCGCCGCGGACGACGTGTGCAAGACGTGCGAACTTAGTCTCGATGCCGGTCTTTTCCTGGAGGCGCTGTGCTAACTTCTCGGAATACTGCGGATCCTTGGCGCTCTCCAGCGGGATGCCCTCGGAAACGATGACGATGAAGTTGCGCTTGCCCTCTTCCTTGCCGCGGATGAGCTTTGCAACAGCGGCATCTTCGTCGAAGGGAATTTCCTTGAGGGCGATCGCGGTTGCACCGGAGGCGATGCCGGACTGCAGTGCGATATCGCCTGCGGCACGACCCATAACCTCCACCACATTGCAACGGCGGTGGGAATCGCAGGTGTCGCGCAGACGGTCCACCATGTCCACTACAGTGTTCATTGCGGTGTCAAAGCCGATGGAATAGTCGGTTGACGTAATGTCGTTATCAATGGTGCCCGGGATGCCGATGCAGGGAATTCCGTTGTTGGTAAAGTCGGTAGCGCCGCGGAAGGTGCCGTCGCCGCCGATGCAGATCACGCCCTGAATGCCGTTTTCGATACAGGTCTTTTTCGCGGCGTCAATGCCTTCCTGGGTCTTGAATTCCAGGCAACGGTCCGAATAGAGGATGGTACCGCCCATGGAAATGGTATTGGATACGTCGGCATCGGTGAGGGTCTTGAAATTCGGATGAATGAGGCCCTTATAGCCCTCATAAATACCGACCACTTCAACGCCCATCTGCTGTGCGGCAAAGGTTACGGCGCGGATCGCCGCGTTCATGCCGGGAGCGTCGCCGCCCGATGTCAAAACGCCGATTTTTGTAAATTTAGCCATCTTAATTACGCCTTCCTGACTCGTGAATTTCTCTTTCATTTTATCATAATACAGGGATTGGAAATAGTCAAGCCCTTTTGGCAAAAATTCATCTTTTTGCAACAAGTGGCAGATAATCCCGCACGTGGTAGACGCTTCCTGCCCCCATAAGCAGGATCAGGTCGCCCGAACGGGCGGTTTTTGCAAGATAATCTGCAATTTCATGCAAATCGGGCATGTAGCGCGCTCCCTTCACCGCACGGGCAAGATCCGCCGAGGTGACGGCATGCGCGCCGTGCTCGGCTTCGAGGTTGATATAGATGTCGGCAAAGATCACCTCGTCCGCATCCGAAAAGGCGGTGACGAAATCATCGAACAGCGCGACCGTGCGTGAATAGCTGTGCGGCTGGAACACGCACCGCACCCTGCCGCCCACCGCACGCGCGGCGGAAAGGGTGGCGCGGATCTCGGACGGATGATGCGCGTAGTCGTCGTACACCGACGCACCGCACGGAAGCTCTCCCTTTTTCTCAAAGCGGCGCGCCGCGCCCGTAAATGCCGCAAGACCGCGTACTGCCGCCTGCGGGTCTATGCCGTTTTCCACGGCAGCGGCGAGGGCTGCCAGCGCATTGGACACATTATGACGTCCGGGCACCGAGAGCGCCACACGGCACAGGCATTCTCCCCTGTGCATGACACGGAAGTGCCCGCAGCCGTGTACAAAGGAAATATCGTCTGCAAAGTAGTCTGCCCCGTTATCCTCAAGCGATACCGTGACGATGCGGGAGGTCACCTTGCCCGAGCGCAGGATTGCCGCCGCCTCGGGACTGTCCGTGTTGACCACGGCAAGCTGTGCCAGATTCATAAAGCGCGCAAAGGAAGTGTGAAGCTGCTCCATGGAGTGGAAATAGTCCACATGATCCATTTCCACATTCAGCACCACGGCGGTGGTGGGGTAGAAGGAAAGGAAGCTGTCGGTATATTCGCATGCCTCAAACAGGAAGGAATCGCGCGAACCGATGCGGTATGCAAGACCGCTTGCAGGCATCACGGCGCCGCTGACGATGGTGGGATCGGTCTGTGCCGCGAGGAAAATCTCGGACACCATACCCGTGGTGGTGGATTTGCCGTGCGTCCCGCTCACACCGATGCGGATGCGGTATTCCCGCATGAGCAGTCCGAGAAAATGCGCGCGGGTCATGCACGGGATCTTGTGCTCGTGTGCGTACAGAAGCTCGGGATTGTCGTCGGTCACGGCGGCTGTGTAAATGACGGTCTGCACGCCGTTAAGGTTTGCCGCGTCGTGCGTCGGATGCACGGTGATCCCGTTAGCGCGCAGAGCGTCGATCTGGGCGTTTGCGCCGATGTCGCTCCCCTCCACCCGATAGCCCATGTGGCGGGCAAGTGCGGCAAGTGACGACATGCTGATGCCGCCGATGCCGATAAAATACAAAAACGAACCGCTCTTTGGCAGTTGCTCTTCATGCAGATCTGTCGCAGTCGGGTTGTTTGAATTCATGACAGTTCCTCCTTGGATGCCCTTTCGGGCAATATGAATGAAATCGAATAGATAATTTATAAATCATTTACGAAAAAATTCCTGACAGTTTGAATGCCA
>USTB01000115.1 GCA_900557635.1 uncultured Eubacteriales bacterium | reverse complement strand
CACTTCCGAAATTCACCCGTTTTTTGCGACCTGATTTCTATGTGCGTTGTAGGGGCGACCGGTGTCGCCCGCCGTAAAACGAACGTATTCTTCGCACGACCGACCTATATACCAACAAAAATATCAAGGCGACAGGCTCACGTAATTTGAGCCTGCCGCCTCGGCATTTACTGCTTTTAGGAATCCGCCTCATAGCGGAACCGAAACTCGGTGATCCTCGGGCTATCTCACGTGGTAAAGTCCAGTTCGTCCGAATAGACCATCAGCCCGTACAGAGAGACATCGCCCGCCCCGACCGACATATCGATATCAAAGTGTCTGTCCAATAACTGCCGTTCCCCGTCGGAAACGGTAATGTTCACACCGGTCAGCCGCACGTCCTGCTCCGTTCCGTTCGATACATAGAGAGTCAGATTCAGGTTCTCGCTCTCATCGATATACATTTCGGTCAGCCTGCACATCACGGCGCCGTCGTAGAACAGCTTGACGTTGTTCAGGTCGAACGGGATAAAGAACTTCGCCCACGCAAAGCCCCGCTCCATCGCGTCCAGACCGTAGGAGGAAAATCCCGCATAATGAAAACAGGGTGTCCGCGAAAAAGGCGGTGACGACCGCCGAGGCAAGCGATATTGCCAGCTTCGCGATCAGAGACGGCAGAAAACGCTTGCCCTCATAGGAGCGAAGCATGCCGTAAATCACGTTTGTGAGGATGTCTTTTATCTTTTTCATACGGCACACCTCACAATACTGCTTTCAGCACAGCGACGAGAACCGCCGCACAGATATTGACCAGCAGAGCGATGCCGATGCCGCGAAGGACACGCTTTGCCGACGGCTTTTCCGTCTGTCCTTTTTCGCCCTCGGGAAGCTCGAAGCCGATATCACCCGTCAGCATGCCTGCAATGTGCCGCATGTTTTCCTCGGTTTTGGCAAAGGAATGAACGTACACGCGCTCTTTTCCCTCGGCACGCAGACACGCTTCGGGCTCGAACAGTGCTTGAATGAAAGCGTTCATCGCCTTTGTCGGCTTTCTGCCGTCGGACGCACCTTCCATCATGCCAAGCTCATTTAAGATACCGTCGGTCTTTTCCATAGCGTCGGCGGGCAAGCCCCCGATCAGCACCTCGGTGTCGGGAGCAATCTCGTTCATCGGCGATATAGCGTTGAACGCAAAACCGCCCATCTCGCCCAGCCGTTTTATCATAAGAATTCAGTGTGAATTTCATTTTGCTCCCCCCCGATCGGTATAAAACCGCTCGATCAATTTTCTGTAATTGTCAAGTGCCCGTTCGGCGCCCGCATTGCCCCGTATCAGCGCATCCTCCGCCGTATCGCCGAAGCCCATGAGGAATTCACCGATCCCCATGCCCTCTTCACCGAACACGGCGTTGTACAGGTCGCCGTTGTTCTCGGCAAGCAGAATGTCCTCCGCATCCACAAGGTTCTTGATGTTTTCGCCGTAATCGCCGTTCATCATCTTGTCGGCAAGCTCACCCCGGCTCATCGCCTTACCGCCGAATACGGCATCCGTTATGCCCTCGGCACGGGTGTCGGACGAGGCGGTGTGCGCAAGATCGAGGAAATAATCGAACAGATTTTCGGCGTTGTTCCCCGCGTTGACCATATCGGAAGCCGCGCTTCCCTTGAATATCTCAGAGGTCACGATGTCCCATATCGCAAGATTCGGGTCTGCCTTGGTCGCCTTGCCCATGAGCTGTCCCGCACCGTAGGAGCCTGCCCCTCTCACAAGCGCTTCCCGCCAGTTTCCGGTTCCACCGTATACGTCTGCGGCTTTCTGCAACGCTTTGGAAACACCCACGCCCGCGTCAAACAGCTCGCCGTATTTGCCGAATTTACCAAAGAATTGCAAGCTCGACAGTTTATCAAGATTATCCAGAATGCTCCTGTTCCTGTCCGCCGCCTTCAGCATTTTATCGTAATCGACGGTGATCAGTCCCCAACAGATCTTGAACTTGATCGACTCGGGTTCGTACCTTCCGCCCGAAAAGCCGAGGAAGGATAACAGGAATAAAAGCAACAGAAACGCCGTGCCGCCCATGCCGAGCAACCGTTTCAGCCAGCCGACGGGATCCTTTGTCAAATCGTCGAACGTCGGACTGCCGTCGTACTCGCCGAGCCGACCGCCCGTGGAGTCATCCACATCCTTTTCGCCCGAGGCATAGCCGCCCTTGTAGTCGCCGTCGGTTTTCAGGCTCCAGTGGGAGGTGTAGTCCTTCACCTCGCCGCCGCTCATCAGATAGACGGACTCGCTGTAGGAACGGAATTGCAGTCTGCCCTCATAGTCGATCTCGGGCGTCAGCGCGTCGTTTTGGTTGACCAGCGCGTCCAAAAGCCGCCATGTGGTACTACCCTCCTTGGCATAGAGGGTCAGACCGAGGATCTTATCGTTGTCGGACAGATCGCGCAGATATCGGAACGCTTCCCAACTGTCTACATCCATGCCGATGTCGTAATTGCCGATCACCGTGTCGTACCAGCCGAAGGCAGTGAAATCAATGAAGGTCAGGTTGTCGGGCAGACGGATATCCCGCAGGGATATACAGCCCTCGAACGCGCCCATGGCGATCCAGTCCAGCTTGGGCATTTCGGGAATGCTCTTCAGCGACACATCGATCTGAAACGCATACTTTTCTATGTATTCAAGGTTTTTGCACCCCGAGATTTCTTCAAGATTGACAGAGCTTAACCGACGGATACAGGTCACATTATCGTTGACGTACACCTTTGTAAGGTTGTGATTTTCCACATCCAGTCCCACGACCTTGACATCACCGTAAACCGGTATATTGATTTTTTCGGGAACGGCGACCTCGCTGTCCGTGCCGACATAGGTGGCATAACCGCAGACCTCGCCGGTGGCGTATTCCACCAGAATCTCGGAAATGCGCCAGTCCGCCAGCTTGGAAAAATCATAGCGGTAATAATTCAGCGTGTTGTCCACACGGCTGGCGTAGATCTGATTGTCTGTCTGACGTTGCATATAGTAAATGCGTGTCGCGTCTCTAACGGTGTCCCATGCCGGATCGTCGGCACTTGCGGGCTTGTTGATGATCTGACGCATGCCCGTATAGTAGAGCTGGTAAAAGGTCCATGCTTCGGCAACGTCCCAGTTACCGATGGGATCATTCTGATCCGGCTGTTTGGCGATCGGATCAGGCAAGGCTTTGCCGGAATCCAGCAGTCCCGCTAAAATAGTTTCATCCGTTACCGTCGGACCGGGCGGCGCATAGGTGTTTCCTCCGGTGCCGTCGCCGACCGTATCCGGTATATGCTCCATATCGTCTTTAGTACCGTAATAGAAGCCGCAGTCGGAAAGGAAAGCAAGGTCGTGCTCGCCGATATATCGGAAGTAATCGGACAAAGCGACTCCGTCAATGCCCAACTCCTCCTTGCTTTTATTGGAGTTTATTGAGCGTCCCGGCACTGCTTTTCCGCTTGCAAACTGCCCGTAGCAGTCGGGGCAGTAATAGCCCTTGACATAGCAGAGCTTGTTTCCCACACGCTCAACCACACCGGGTACCTCCCGCATAATGCCGTTTTCCTCTTCCACGTAGTATTCGACCATTTTACTGCCGTGCCACGCGCAACGGTATACCAGCCCCGGCACCTTGGCGGTGTCCGGATCGTCCGGATGATAGTAGTCCTCAAGCAGTACCGTGTTGCCGCTTTTCCGCGCAGACACCGTCACCGACATGAGCGACAGCACCGTGATCGCCGCGAATACAACCGCCAACAGCCGCGCCCATCGTTTGTTGTGCTTCTTGTGTTACATGAGCCGTTCCTCACTTTTCCTTTGTTGCAGACCTTGGGTTCGGATCCGTCCCGCGTTTGACGCGTTTGACGTCATATATGGCAATTATAGCATAGCGGCATCCTGTTTGCACGGCTCTTCCGAAACTGGCAATTGACACTTTTGGAAATCGGGTCGCTCGGTGCCATGATATCAGCGACCACATCCCCTTCCCTCATGCTCGGGCAACATCGGGGCACAGCACGGGTGCAACCACAGTCCATTGCGGCACAATATTGCACAGCACCATACAGTATGCCTGCGTTTCGGAAGACCCGCACAGACTTCGCGCCCCGCGTCGGGA
>USTB01000114.1 GCA_900557635.1 uncultured Eubacteriales bacterium | reverse complement strand
GACCATGGCGGCATACAAGGCAGGCGTCAAGACCGTTCTGATCCCCGCCGATAACGAAAAGGATCTCTCGGAGATCGACCCCGTGGTGCGCAAAGCGCTGACCTTTATTCCCTGCCGGACTCTGGACGAGGTGCTCGAGCACGCGCTTGTCCCCGCCGAGCGGGCATAACGGAAGAGGTGACCCGATGAAACTGAATCTACAAAACGCGGAGCTGAGGGCAGTCGCCGGCATCCCCTCCCAATTTTTGCAGACCTCCCTGCCCCAGATCGCCTTTTCCGGCAGATCGAACGTGGGCAAAAGCTCCCTCATCAACACCCTGCTGGGCAGAAAAAGTCTGGCGCGCACCAGCGGTCAGCCGGGCAAGACCATCACGGTGAACTATTATGAGATCGACCGCAAGCTCGTCTTCACCGACCTGCCCGGCTACGGCTTTGCCAAGCGCAGCCCGCAAGAGCGGGAACGGCTCGGACGGCTCGGGGACGGCTATTTTGCCTCTCAAAAGCCGCGCGCCGTGCTCCAGCTCATCGACATGAAGGCAGGTCCCACCAAGGATGACGCGCTCATGATCGACTTTTTACAGCAAAACCGCATACCCTTCATCATTGTCGCCACCAAGTGCGATAAGCTGAACCGCACCGAGCGCAACGCATTCTGCGAAAAGCACCGTCTGCCGCCCGACGCGGTGATCCCCTTCTCCTCCCTCACAGGAGAGGGAAAGGACGATGTGTGGGCATGCATCATGGACGCATGCGACGCGTCCGACCCCGCCTGAACGGTGAAAAAATCCCGCGCACAGCCAAAATTTGTTACGCAAAGGAGATGCCGATATGCTTCTTGATATCCTGCAGGACGGCTTCACCCGGGAAGGGCTGATTTCCTTTCTGCTTTTTCTCCCCGTCATGCTCATATCCCTGCCCTTTCACGAGGCGGCGCACGCCTGGGCGGCAAACAAAATGGGCGACCCCACGGCACGTAATTTCGGCAGACTGACCCTGAATCCCGTGCGGCATCTCGACCTTGCGGGAACTCTGTGCATGCTCCTGCTCGGCGTGGGCTGGGCGAAGCCCGTGCCCGTGAACTCCCGCAACTTCCGAAAACCCCGACAGGGCATGGCGCTCACCGCACTGGCGGGACCCGTCTCCAACCTGTTCCTGTGCTTTGTCTGCTCGCTTCTGTACCGCCTTGTATGGGTCTTTCTTCTGCCCCTTGTCACCGAGGCATGGGTCGAAGTGTTTTTGGCACTGTTCAATTTCCTGTATTTGATGTCGTTCTACAATGCGGCATTGTGCGTGTTCAACCTCATTCCCATCCCGCCGCTGGACGGGTCGCGCATCGTCTCCCTCATTTTGCCTCCCAAGTGGTACTATGCGGTCATGAAGTACGAACGCTATCTCATGTACGGCTTTCTCATTCTCGTTTTCGTGTGCTCCAATGTATTTCGGATCAGTCTGGTCTCCGTACCCGCCTCATGGATATGCGACAGCTTCCAGTCCCTGTTTTCCCTGATCCCGTGGCTGAGCTGACATGGAAGAATTACGCTTTAAGTTAGAGACCTTTGAGGGTCCGCTCGACCTTCTGCTCACCCTCATCACACGAAATAAGGTCAGTATTTACGACATTCCCATCTCCCTCATTTTCGACCAGTACATGGACTATCTGCGGCAGATGGAAATGATGGATATGGAGATCGCGGGTGAATTCATCACCATGGCGGCGGAGCTGATGCTCATTAAGAGCCGTATGCTCCTGCCCAAGCCCGAAGCCGAAAAGGAGGACCCGCGCGAACAGCTGGCACAGGCGCTGGCGGAATATAAGAAGGCAAAGGAAGCGTCGGTCTTTCTGCGGGAACGGTACGAAAAGTACCGCGGCAGGATCACAAAGGACGCCGAGGTTCTGGAGACCGAGGAGGTTCTGCTCCCGCACGAGACGGCACTCTTGGAGAAGGCGTTTGCCAACATGATGCGCCGAAGCCGCGAGGTGGTGCGCCAGTTGGTCAAGCCCGAGACCGCTCTGGGAAATCTTCTGGCGGAAGCACAGGAGGTGGTTCCCGTGCCGCAGAAGATATACGGCATCATGCGCCGTCTGGCGCGGGAGGGTGAAGCAGGCTTCGACGAGATCATCGAGGCATCGAGAAGCCGCTCCGAAATGGTGGCGTCCTTCATGGCACTGTTAGAGCTTCTGCGCGCCGGACGGATTCTCATTGTGGAGGATCCGCAGATCGACGGCATGCCCGAAACGGAAAACGCGGCAGACAGCAGTTCTCTGCGCTTCCGACTCAACCGAAAGAAGGGAAACACAGACGATGAAACAAGTGAATCTGGAAATGCTTGACCCCATTCCGGGCAGACCCGAGGTCTGCGCGGTACTGGAAGCGATCCTGTTTGCCGCAGGCTGTCCGGTTTCCTACGATAAGATCGCCGAGGCGCTTGAGATCACGCCGGTCAAGGCAAAGGAGGTCGCCGAGGCGGCGGCGCTCCGCTACGACGATCGGGGCATTGAGCTTCTGGTCTTTGACGACGGCTGTCAGCTCTGCACCCGCGCCCGCTATGAGGATCACATCAAGACGGCACTGGGACTGCGCCGCACCGGCGTGCTCTCCAACGCCGCACTGGAGGTTTTGGCGGTCATCGCCTACCATCAGCCGGTCACACGCTCTTATGTGGAGCAGGTGCGCGGCGTGGACTGCGCCTACGCGGTGTCCTCCCTGTGCGATAAGGGGCTCATTGAGCCGTCGGGCAGACTGGACGTCCCGGGACGTCCCATGCTGTACCGCACCACGGCAGATTTCCTGCGGGTGTTCGGACTGCAATCGCTGAGCGAACTGCCGCAGATCGACCTGCTTAATGCAGGCGCGGTGCAGGACGATTCCTAAGATCTCCGCACGGCATAAGCCGAAGCCCGCACGGGCACATCACCCGCTTTTTCTCGGCTTTTCGGAGCGGCAGAGTCCGCAAACAATACGGTAAAAAGGGAGGCATGCGCATGGCATTTTGGATCATTGCCGCAGTCATTGCGGTCGTCGCGGCGCTTTTGTGCATGCGCATTAAGGTGACTGTGACGTACGACGGCACGCTTCGGGTCCGCGCGGGTGCGCTCTTTTTCTCCTTCCCTGTCTTTCCGCGCCGCGAGAAGCCGCCGAACCCCAAAAAGTATACCCCCGCCGCCGTAGCCAAGCGTAAGAAAAAGGAAGAAAAGGCGGCGCAAAAAAGGGCGAAGAAGCGGAAAAACAAGCAGACCGAGAAGTCGCGCGCCGATGCCGACGGCAAAAAGAAAAAGCCGTCCGCACGGGAGCTGTCAGCCCTCATCCGATTTTGGGCACGGGTATTCCGCATCACGGCGGAAAAATTCTTCCGTTATCTGCATGTGGATGTGTCCCGCTTTTGCATCGGCGTGGCGGCAGGAGACGCGGCAGCCACGGCGGTGGCATACGGCGCTGTGTGCGCGGCGGCAGACCTCCTGTTCGGGTTCTTCGACCGCTGTCATCGATTCCGTTTTCGGCGCGGCGTCCGTTCCGAGATCTATGCGGATTTTCTGAACAGCGAGACCACGGCACAACTTCGCGTCACCTTTTCCCTGCGTCCGTGGCAGATCATAGCAGTCGCCGTCTCGGGCGCGCTTGCCTATCTGCGCGGCAAGACTGCGGCGCAAAGCGTCAGCCGCCGTCCCGTAACAGTACAGCCCAAACCGAAGGAGCATTCCGATGCATCCGATCAATAAAAGCACGTGAATACAAAAGCATATGAAAGGGAAGAAAAAATATGGAATCCAATCTCAACGATATCATGAAGAGCGCGCTGGACAGCATGCGCACCGCCGCTGACGGCGATACCGTACTGGGAAAGCCCATTGTGACCGGAGGCGGCGTCACCATCATTCCCGTTTCCAAGGTCTCCATCGGCTTTGCCTCGGGCGGCTTGGACAGCTCGGGCAACGCAGCCGCATCGACTGACGCGGCGGGCAAGAGTAAAAAGGAAAAGGGCAAGTCCTTCGGCGGTGGCGGCGGAAGCGGCGTTTCGGTGGTTCCCGTTGCCTTTCTGATCGTGCGTCCGGACGGCGATGTGAGCCTTTTGAGCATTGCCGCCGAGAATATGCCGAAAACCGGAAACGCCATCGATTCGGTGAGCAATCTGCTCAATCAGTCGCCCG
>USTB01000113.1 GCA_900557635.1 uncultured Eubacteriales bacterium | reverse complement strand
GATGGTGAT
This sequence comes from uncultured Eubacteriales bacterium, assembly GCA_900557635.1. The sequence continues at coordinate 4,152 of USTB01000113.1, read as the reverse complement.
ACTGACCATCTGCTCGTCCGATTCGTCATCGGCAGTCTGCGCCGACGCTCTGAGGATGCTCTGCTTTGAGGCGGATACCGATGCGGTCGCGGACGCGGAGGTACGTCCCGTCTCATTCCCGTAGGCAAGGATGGGCGTGTATTCCACGGTCACGCATACAGGGGACGAGATGCTTTCCTCCTCGACGGAGGTCACGCGACAACGGACATAGATGCTTCCGGAAGTGTCCATCAGCCCCTGAATCAGGGCATATGAGACCGAAAGACGCTGTGAGTTGGCGTCGTAAATATTGACCCACATTTCGGCCTGTCGGTCGGCTAAGATCTGCCACTGGTACTGCATGTCATCCGAAGAAGAGGTGCATTCGGCGGTCAGCTCCGCCCTTTCGTGCTCGGGGACGGTCAGCCGCTCCACCTCGCTTCCGTCATGCATGACCGTTACACTCAGCTTTCCCTCGCCCGAGATCGTAATAGCGGGGAATGCGGAAAGTACGCCTAACAGCATAACAAGACATAGAAGCAATGAAATCAGCCTTCTATGTCCGTGGATCGCAACATTTGTTTTTGCCTGTTTCATGGTATCACCTCCGCTCCCTGCGGGTCTTTACTTGGTTTTCACGAGATCCCATACGGCTTGGGCGCGTGCCTTCTCGTCGGCGTATCCCGACTCGTCCGAAATGCCGTGATACTGCACCGCGATTGCCCCGATATCGATGGTAAGCTCGTTGCCCAAATTCTTGGTCAGCGTTTCGAGCTGTGTTCTGGTCAGCTCGGGGCTGACGGTAATCTTGCCGTTATTTCCGAGCACCTCAGCATCGAACGTGGTATTGGCGCTCACAATACAATAATACACCGCGCCGCCCGTGCCGTTGTCGATCAGGTGGCTCCATGTTGAGGAAACCTCCCACGCAAGCGCCTCGGTATTGTCAACGGGGCAGGAAAACGCATGCGTGTTCGTGTTCTTTCTCGTCCATCCCGTCGTTTTGATGTGAAGGAAGATGTAGCACGCCATCTCACTGCCTTCAAAACGCACGGTGGCGTTCTTTTCCATATCCACGCCGGGCAGGATGATCCATTTGTTCTGCTCGGTAAAGTTTCCTGTTTCCTCGATAGAGATGTCCTTCATATAGGCGACCCGTGCGGCATCGCCCGTCGTAGTTCCGGTCACATATTTGGAATACGTGACCCCGGTCAACAAAATTGCCGCCAAGGAAAGGTACATAATGATTGCAGAAAACGGCAGTCTGAATTTTTGCTTTTGTGACTTATCTGCTTTGCGCACCATTTTCCGCCTCCTTTATGGACTTACTGTACATCCCCGCGTTTTTTCAAACGCGCCGCGATACTCGGCAATTCAACGATCAAAACCGTCAATCCCAAAAAGCATAGAATACCGAGCGGTGTTCGGATAAACCCGAACAATGCGCCGATCCTAGGAATGACAAGAATCACCTTTCCGATCACGGCATCCTGCTCTGTCGGCATCATATCCGCCGTGTTGTTTGCGTCCCCCTTTGTGTGGTAGCCCTCGTCGTCTGCGGCAATGATCCGATGTGTGGCCGAAGAGCCGCCTGCATCAAATGTGATCACATCGCCCACGGCATAGCTGTCCTGCCGATGGGTGATCACAATATCGTTTACCTCAATGGAGCCGGACATGCTTCCGGTCAGCACCACTGATGCGGTGAACCCGAAAACCGTGGGGTTTTTGCGCCCCAGAAAATTCCGCGCCACAGCCACGTAAATATTGCCGATGAGCACCAGTCCCAAAAATACAAGAAGCAGGATACGGAGAGCCTGTCCCACGCAGTGAAGGACGCGTTTACTCTTCATCCGATTTTCTCCTTTTCCGCGTCAGCGCCAGCAACACGGTCATGCCGCCGCTGATCGCCATTAAGACGATGTAGCCGCCGAGCATGGAGCGATCTCCGGTCACAGGGGTCGGTCCGATCTCCCCGCCGTCATGCACCACAAGGTAAAAGCCGAGGGTTGCATCGTCGGCGCTTCCGTCTGCGGCTTTGTTGCTGAGATAGGTGTCGATACGGTCACGGGCATCAATATCGGTTTCGTCCTCAAACGACCAAAACCAGTTGATATCAAAATCCTGCATGCCGTTTGCAACGACCGAGCCGCTGACCGCGCGGATCACTGCGTCCGCGCCGATCTGCTCGGGCAGGACGTAATCCGAGGTATCCGAAAAGCCCTCACCTGAAAGGCTTGCGCTGATGGCAAGGTCGGGGGACGAGGACAGACTGTACAAAACGGCTGTATACCGCACGCTCCTTTTCACATTGTTCTTGAGACGGATGACGCTGTCCTTTTCCGTCCCGGGCGCCAGCACCTTTTCGGCGTTTTCCGCATTGACATTCTGATATAAAGTCTCAAAGAACGAAAGATTTGCAGAACCGTCTGCCCTCACCGAGGTATCCTTATCCCACGTGAGTGTGCCTGTTGTGTAGGTGAGGATGTGTTCCGGTCTTTCACTGCGTGTTGCATAGGTAAGACCAATCATGATCGGGAGCAGAACGACCTGCAATATAAACAAGATTAAAAATACGGGAAAAATCCATTCCCGCACGGAAACCGTGTGCTTCATGGAACACCTCTCTCTGCGCATCAGTCAAAAGCTACGCTTCGGGTCATATTCAAAATTCCCGAATAGGCTTCGGGGAGCTTGAATACATCCCGAAGACATCCCCCGCCCGCCACATGACGGGGGATGCTCGGTGATATGTATGTCCGAACGGACTGAGGATTAGTCGATCTGGGTTACAGTTGTAGCAACAGTGATCGTAATGGTAGCAGCCTTGCCCTCGGCAGCCTGATCGCCGAGGTAGGTGTCCTTCTCGTCGGTCTGCTTGTTGTCAGTTCCGACAAAATCCCAAGCCCAGGAAATCACGGGAGCCTTTGCAACAGCGGCAGAGCTGAGATCGGTCTTCGCCTGATAGTTCTCGGTGCTGTCGATTTTGCCCTTCACTGCGGCTGCAAAATCAGTAGCGGAATTGTAGTCCATACCGTAAACCGTATCAGAACCAACGGTGATCTTCAGAGGGCAGTAATAATTGCCGTTAGCATCGACCCACTTATCGTTCAGTGCAACCGTAGCAGTGTGTGCAACGGTAACTGCGACCTCGGGCGTGCCGGTCACGCTGATTGCGAGAGAGCCGGTCTTGGAAGTACCGGGCGCCACAACATTGTCATCGCCGGCAGAAATGACAGACTGTGCGATAACATCGCCCTTATAGTCATTCACCTTCGGGTCAGCAGCATCATACGTCTTTGCGAATACGTCACCGGTCGCTTCAACCTTAACACCAAACTTAGCAACGCGTGCGGTATCACTGCCGCTGCCGCTGGTCACATACTTTGCAAAAGTGCCGCCAACGAAGCAAGACGTCATCAATACGAGAGCAAACATGAGAACAGCAATTCTCATTGTCCAATTCTTCTTGGAAGTCATTGAAGATTCCTCCTAAAATTTTAATTATAATTGAGACGAATAACCCGCCATATCATTTTGAGACGGTAAGCCGTCTCAACGTGAGGAGTTGCCCTCACTTGTATATATGTATATACCACTGCTTCCTGCGGTTGTGGCACCGCGTCGGCAGAATATATCGATGCCTTTTGCCGACTTATTGTTCGCTGTCCCTGTCCTTCTTTTCGGCTTCGGCGCGGAGACGTTCCAGCTCCGCCTTCAATTCCTCGTTTTCCTTGTTTGCCTTGCCGGAGCTTCTCTGGCGGCGAATGATATCATATACAATAAAGGCACACACCGGAACGCCGATGAACACCGCCATGCCGAGCGGCTTTTGCAGGAACATTGCAAAATCGCCGAGCTTTGGAATGCGTCCCTTGTACAAGCCGAATACCGCGTCCCCGCTGACTGCGGGATCCTCGGTATTGTTCGCGTCGCCCTTGGTGATAAAACTGCGCTTGCCGTCTGCGTCTGTCGTGATCTCGATAATACGGTGCGTTACGGCAATATTGCCCTCCATATAGGAGATGATATCGCCCTCTTTCAACTCAGCCGTGTTCGGCTTCACCGTGAAGATCAGGTCGCCCACCTCAATGTGATCCTTTGCGTTCTGAATCTGCTTCTGCTTGGCTTCGGCGCGTGGGTGTGCCTGACGCCTGATTGGAGCGCCGCGCT
>USTB01000112.1 GCA_900557635.1 uncultured Eubacteriales bacterium | reverse complement strand
CTTGGCAAGACGCACCATGGTTTCATAGATGGCGGCGTCGCCGTGGGGGTTCAGGCGCATGGTCTGGCCGACGATGTTGGCAGACTTCGTCCGTCCGCCGGTGAGCAGCCCCATTTTGTACATGGTATACAGTAGCTTGCGGTGAGACGGCTTAAAGCCGTCGATCTCGGGAATTGCGCGGGACACAATCACGCTCATTGCATAGGGCATGAAGTTCTGTTCAATGGTACTGGTGATGGGCTGAAGCGTTACCTCTGCCGCCGGCTGATCCTGCGGACGCTTCGGCGGTTGCTTTTTGGTTGCCATACGGTGTTCGGTTCCTTTCTGTCAATATCTGAAAAGCACCCCCCGCGTGCGCCGCGAATCAGCGGGCAAGCAGTTGAATCTCCCAATCGGGCAGACAGCGCCCGCGGCGTAAATACAGCCGATAATCGGGGCATAGCTGCCGCAGGAGAAGGGGAAGCGCATATATATCCTCTGTCCGATGATACAGAGAGAGCAAGAGGGAGGGACGGGCGCACCGAAGCGTGCGCACCGAGCCGAGCAGAGCTTCCCGCTCCGCACCCTCCACATCATATTTTATAAAAGCCGGACGCGCATCCCGCAGCATTTCGTCGGGTGTCCGCGCCTCGACCTCGATGTGCGCGGTCTTGGCATCGGTTGCCGAACCGCGGCTTCCCTTGGCGCCGAACGGGAGGCGTGTGCGGCAATTCCACGCGGCACACTGAAACAACTCGGTGCGCGGAATGCCCACCTGCCATGCCGCCGCCCGAAGCTTCCGAAAGGTGCGGGGATCCGGCTCTGCCGCAATCACATGCCGCAATTCGGGTGCAAAATGCGCAGTCTCCCGCAGGGTATCCCCCGTGTATGCGCCCATATCGGCATAGGTGAAAAAGCGTTCGCTGTGCAGGAGCGCGTACCATTCGTCGGGCGTGTGCATACAGGAGGTGAGATAGGAAATATCCCCGCTCAGGCGATAGTCTATAACAGCATTATAACACGTTCGGGATATTTCGTCAAGAAAAAACGTGGAAACCGTTTCCATCTCCCGCGCGTGACGATGATAATAGGCAAGATCGAAGATGCCGCCCCGTCCGTCCTCCTCATGCAATGAGCCGAACACGGGAACGGGCGGCATATACAGCCGATGCCGACGCGACAGCGCCGTCATCCGCTCCATGACCTCGGGACGGTTGGAGGCGAATCCCACCGCTATGATCATGTCCTCGCCGTAGACCTCAAGCGCCTGCTCATAGGAAAGGACAGGAAGCCCGTGAAAGGTGCGTTTCCGCACAAAGCCGTCGCTGGCGAAAAATCCGCGACAGCGGATGCCGCGCTCCTCAAACACCGCCAGCAGTTTATCCGCACCGTTGCCCGTTCCGTACATCACAATGGGCGCGTCGGCATGCCGCAGGATCTCCCACACGTCGGTATCGCGGGAGAAGGGCGCGGGCATTTGCGTATCCTGCATGCCCGTATTCTGTCGTTCTTCGGTCATATCATCCACCGCTTACTGCCGTCCGAATTTGCGTGTAGCTCAAAGCGCGCCGCACGCATGTAAAAAGCGCTGTGCGTTATCATAGAGGATGGCGCTTCTCTGCGCGGGCGAAAAGGGCACGCGTAAAAACAGCTCCAAATAGTCCGCAAGCCCGTACACGGGATAGTCCGACCCGTACATCACGCGGTCGAAGCCCATGGTTTCGGTCAGCGCATATGCGCGCTCGGGCGTCATCGCCCACAGAGCGCTGGAGCAGTCGAACCATACGTTCGGCACGCCCGCCAGACAGTGCACGGCATCGTCCCATGCCTGATACCCGCCGTAATGCGCCGCCACCACCTGCAGGCGCGGAAAGCGCCGGGTCAAGGTGACCAGCTTTTCAGGCTCGGAAAAGCGATACTCCGCCCGACAGTCTCCCATGTGCAAAAACAGCGGCATATTCCCCTCCAGCGCCTCACACAGCGCGTACATGGCAGAGGACAGAAGATCCATTCTCTGAATGTCCGGATGGATCTTGAAGCCTGTGAAGCCCAGTGCGCGACAGCGTTCGATCTCGGCGGCAAAATCGGGATAGTCCTGATGCATGCCCGCAAAGGCATAGCATTCCAGTCCGTGACGGCGCGCCGTCTGCATGGCGTTCACCACGTGGTCGTTCACCTTTTGCACCTGATGTGCATTGGTGGCGACCGCCAGCAGGAAAAAGCCGCTGACACCGCAGGACAGCGCCTGCCGCTCCAGATCCTCATACGTTCCCTTTGCGTGTACCGTAAACTGATAAAACCGCCCTAAGCTCTCGGTGGCGCGATCCGCGATCGCCTCCGGATAGATATGCACGTGGGCATCGATTATTTTCTGCGTATTTTGCGCCGTTTGCTTCTCCTGCATGCTTTGCACCCTTTGTCCTTTGCCGTTTTCCCTCACCGTCGGATCGGGGAGATCTCCCCGCCGCGCCGAATATCGGGCGGCTGTCGACCGTCCGCCGTCCCTCTTTCACGGAAAAACAGCGGAAGTCACGATGACCTCCGCTGTCGTCCGTTGTATGGAAATTACTTCAATTCCACAACTGCGCCGGCTTCCTCGATCTGCTTCTTGAGAGCCTCAGCCTCGTCCTTGGAAACGCCCTGCTTGATCTCCTTCGGAGCAGCCTCAACCAGATCCTTTGCGTCCTTCAGACCCAGACCGGTGATCTCGCGAACAACCTTGATTACGTCGAGCTTCTTCGCGCCGATCTCCTTCAGGATGACGTCGAACTCGGTCTTCTCCTCGACCTCAGCAGCAGCGGAAGCAGCGGGAGCGGCAACAGCGGCGGCAGCGGCGGAAACGCCGAAAACCTCTTCCAGAGTGTGAACCAGTTCGGACAGCTCCAGAACGGTCAGTTCCTTAACCTGCTCAACCAGAGCAGTGACTTTTTCACTAGCCATGATAAATTTCCTCCTAAAATGATGTGTAGTGAGATGTTTGTGGGGTTACGCGATCAGGCTTCTGCTTCCGCAGGAGCGGAGCCGTCCTTCTGCATCCGGATCTGATCCAGAACGAAGGCCAGGCTGGAGATAGGCGCCAGGAAGGTACCCAGGACAGAAGCGACCAGAGCGTTCTTGCTGGGCAGCTCGCCGAAGCCGTTGAGCTGGTCAGCGGACAGCACGGAGCCTTCCACAACGCCGCCCTTGATGGCCAGGGTCTTCAGCTTGTTCTTCTTGGCAAACTCGCAGACGATACGAGCAGGGGCGATGGGGTCGCCGGTGGTGGAAGCCATGGCGGTGGTGCCGTTCAGAATCTCAGCAAAATCGTAGCCAGCATCTTTGGCAGCGAAATTGGTCAGGGTATTCTTCACAACGGAGTACTCAACACCAGCTTCACGGAACTGCTTACGCAGCTCGGTATCCTGAGCGACGGTGATACCCTTGTAGTCGACGAAGACGACGGAAGAGGCTTCCTTGATCTTGCCGGACAGGTTGGCAACAACGGCCTTCTTGCTCTCAAGAACCTTTGCGTTAGGCATAATTTTCACCTCCGAAAAAATAAAAATATCTTCCTGCCAAAGAGCAGAAAGATACGATGAAAATCTATTCAACGCACCTCGGCAGGATTTACCTTTGTACCTGCTGTCTTTGGCAACTCCTAGATGATAGCACAGGAATGGAGATTTGTCAATAGTTTTTTAGGGGAATTTATAGGAATAAATGTAGGGGAATTTATAGGAATAAAAAGATGGATATAATGACAGTGTATTGACAACGAACGAATTTCCCGATATACTATATTTAAGTGGAGGTGTTCTGTATGGCAACAACAAATTTGAATATCCGAACAGATAAAGCTATCAAAGATCAGGCTGAAGAAATTTTCAATGAACTTGGTCTGAATATGACAACCGCTGTAAATATCTTCCTGAGAACCGCTATCCGCGAACACGGCATTCCTTTTGAACTCAAACTGGATGTGCCAAATGAAACAACGGCTGCGGCAATCGAGGAAGGGAGAAAAATGATGTCGGATCCTTCCGCACCGAGATATTCCAGTATGGATGCGCTGAAAGCGGCATTGGAAGTATGAAATATGATATACTGTTTACCAATCAGTTTAAAAAGGATTTGAAGCTTGCCAAAAAGCAAAACAAGAATCTGGATAAACTGTTTGAGGTAATCGATATTCTGGCGAATGGCGGTACGCTGGATGCAAAATACA
>USTB01000111.1 GCA_900557635.1 uncultured Eubacteriales bacterium | reverse complement strand
GCCGGTCGAAACGATGGAATCGTTCTTGACTATGATAGCGCCGTAACGGCGGCGCAGGCATGTGCAGCGCTCCGAGACCGTCTCGGCGATATCGAGATAATAGTTCGTCTTGCTTATTCTCATGTTCATAATGTAGCCGCCAGCTCCTTGAGATACTCGCGGAACTCTCCTCCGAGCTCGGGATCGCGCAGCGCGGACTCAACATTCGCATAGAGGAAGCCGAGCTTTGAGCCGAGGTCGTAGCGCTTGCCCGCGAAATCGACAGCGGTCATACCTACCGACTGTGCGAGAACGCGCATTGCATCGGTAAGCTGGATCTCGCCGCCCGCGCCGGGCTTCGTCTCTGCAAGGATATCGAAAATATCGGGGGTGAGCAGCACCCTGCCGAGAATCGAGAGACGGGTAATGACCTCCTCGGGCTTTGGCTTTTCTATCATATCGGTAACATTATAGCAGTTTCCGCTGCCCTCGATGGGCTTTGCGTCGAGCGAGGAATACTTCAGAATCTGCTCCGCCGTTACCTCCTTAACACCGCATGCCGCCTTGCCGTACTTCTCAGCGACAAGGGAACGGATGAGGGCGCAAACCTCCTGCGCCTGCTCGGGCGTTGCGGTCTCGCCGGTACCGATTGCCCAAACCGGCTCGTAGGCGATGATAACATTCTTGAGATCCTCTGCGGAAATGCCCAGAAGTGCGGTCTGGGTCTGCATGGTGATCAGCTCTGCGGTCACGCCGCGCTTGCGCTCTGCCAGCAGTTCGCCCACGCAGATGATGGTCTTAAGACCTGCGGCAAGCGCCGCCTTTGCGCGGAGGTTGACCGTGACATCGGTCTCGCCGAAATACTGACGGCGTTCGCTGTGACCCACGATCACATATTCCACGCCGCACTCGCACAGCATCTGTGCGGAGACTTCACCGGTGAATGCGCCGTTGGGTGCAAAATGCACGTTCTCGGCACCGATGTGGATGTTCGTGCCCTTAGCCGCGGTGACAGCGGCGTCGATATCGACAAAGGGAACGCACAGGACGATCTCACAGCCGTCCTTGCCTGCCACCATGGGTGCAAGCTCGGAAATGGTTGCTTTGGTTTGTGCGGGCGTGTTGTTCATTTTCCAGTTGCCCGCGATCACAGCTTTTCTCAAATTCTTATTCATAGGTCGCCGTGCCTCCGCTCAGTCTTTCTCGTTGAGGCAAGCGATGCCGGGAAGCTCCAGACCCTCGAGGAACTCCAGAGAAGCGCCGCCGCCGGTGGATACGTGGGTCATACGGTCTGCATAGCCCAGCTTCTCCACAGCCGCCGCGGAGTCGCCGCCGCCGATGATGGAGATTGCACCGCTCTCAGCCACAGCACGTGCAACCGTGCAGGTACCGGAAGCGAAGTTCTTCCACTCGGAAACGCCCATCGGTCCGTTCCAGATGACCGTGCCGGCGCCCTTAATGGTCTTGGAGAACAGCTCGGAGGTCACAGGACCGATGTCCAGACCCATCCAGCCGTCCGGAATGGAGTCGGAGTAGATGACCATATATTCGGTGTTTTCGTCGTATTCCTTACCGATCACGTTGTCCACGGGGATCAGGAAGTTGACGCCCTTGGCTCTTGCCTTTGCCATCAGCTCGCGCGCCATATCCAGCTTGTCGCTCTCGCAAATAGAGGTGCCGACGGTGTTTCCCTGCGAAGCGAAGAAGGTGTATGCCATACCGCCGCCGATGATGAGGGTGTCTACCTTTTCGATGAGGTTGTTGATCACGCCGATCTTGTCGGAAACCTTGGCGCCGCCCAGAATTGCAACGAAGGGACGCTTCGGTTTCTCCAGTGCGTTGCCCATCACGGTGATCTCCTTCTGGATCAGGTAGCCGCAGACAGCGGGCAGGTAGTCTGCCACGCCGGCAGTGGAGGCATGCGCACGGTGTGCGGTGCCGAATGCGTCATTGACGTAAATATCAGCCAGAGAAGCCAGCTCCTTGGCAAATGCGGGATCGTTCTTCTCCTCTTCTGCATGGAAGCGGACGTTCTCCAGAAGCAGAACCTCGCCTGCCTTCAGAGCGGCGGCTTTTGCCTTTGCATCAGCGCCGACCACGTCGGATGCCATGATAACCGAACGTCCGAGCAGTTCAGCCAGACGTGCGGCAATGGGAGCCAGAGACAGGGTCTTGGTGTCCTTTGCGGCCTTTGCAAGCAACTCTGCCTTAGCGGCTTCCTGCTGATCTGCGGGAAGTGCCTCTACCTTTTTCTTTTCCTTTTTGCTCAGGGAAAGCTGTGCGTTGAGCACGTTGTGCGGACGTCCCAGGTGAGAGCACAGGATCACTGCCGCGCCCTGCTCCAACAGGTACTTGATGGTGGGGAGTGCGCCCACAATGCGCTTATCGTCGGCAATGACGCCGTCCTTTACGGGGACGTTGAAATCGCAACGAACCAGCACCTTTTTGCCGGCAAAGCCCGCGCCGATATCTTCAATGGTTTTCTTGTTATACATGGACATCGTTTTCATACTCCTTGTATTTGAATTTAAGTTTACCCAATGGTTTTCACATACATAATAATGATATCATAATTCTTCCCCTGAATCAAGATTCTGTACATAAAATTTTTACTTCGTTCACGATTGGATTTTGTCGATTTTGAGGAGTTATTTCGGGGAAAATGCAGGATCGCTGTCACGGCGTGGCGGAAAAGCCATCGATTTCCGCGTATGCGGTGCGCCGTCGGCGGCACAATAAGAAGGAAAAAGAGCAAAAAGGAGGTCGCTTTTGATGAATTTTTCTTCGACACGTCTGATGCGGCGCACCCGTCTGCACTCGGCTCTTGCCGTTCTGCTTTGCGCCGTGCTTCTGTGTCTTCCCGTTTCGGCGGGGCGCGGCGCTACGGTGCACACGCCGCAGACACCGTACAGCTGGTACTGCCGCCACATGCGTTCCCATGAGCCGCCCGCACTGGACGCGCCTCTGCGGTTTACCGAAAACTACAATTGTTACTACCTGGATCGCGCCGCCGATCCGTCCGCTCCCGTTTTGTATCTCACCTTTGATCTGGGCTACGAAAACGGCAACACTGAAAAGATCCTCGACATTCTCGACCGGAACGGCGTCCGCGCCGCCTTTTTCGTTTTGGAGCATGTCGTCACGGCGAACACCGACCTTGTCCGACGCATGGCGGAAAGCGGACATCTGGTGTGCAACCACACCGCCAAGCACGGCGACATGAGCCGCGCGGATCACGACGCGTTTTTGGCTGAACTGCATGCGCTGGAGAACGTCTATCGGGACACGCTCGGCTTTGAGCTGGCACCCTTTTACCGTCCGCCCGAGGGCAAATTCACCGAGGAAAATCTGCAATGGGCGCAGGAGGCGGGCTATTCCACTGTGTTCTGGAGCTTTGCCTATGCCGATTGGGATAACAAAAATCAGCCCGATCCGCAAAAGGCGATCGCCAAAATCATTGAGAACACCCACAACGGCGAAATTCTTCTTCTTCATCCCACCTCGGACACCAACGCCGCCATTCTGGAGACCCTTTTGCAAAAGTGGACCGAAATGGGCTACCGCTTCGGCACGCTGAATGAACTGGGGGGTCGGAATTGAATCGTTTTCGCTTACTTTCCGTAAAATGGACCGCTCGTGTCCTATGCCTTCTTCTCTGTGCCGTCTGTCTCTGCGCGGCGGTCAGTGCGGACGATCCCGTGAAAATGGGGCAGAGTGACCCCGAATCGCCCAATCCGCGTGTGGCGATCACCTTCGACGACGGTCCGCATCCCGTTTACACGCCCGAAATTCTTGCCCTTCTTGAGCAATACGGCGTGCGCGCCACCTTTTTCGTGATCGGTCAGAACGTGCAGACCCATCCCGATCTGGTGAAGCAGGAAATCGCCGCCGGTCATGAGGTAGGCAACCACACCCTCAGTCACCCCAATCTGCACTCCATTTCCAGTGATGACCTGATCAAACAGCTTCGGCAGACCGATGATATTATTTACACGTTGACCCAAACTCATCCCACCCTTTTCCGTCCGCCCACAGGTCTTTGCACCTCTGCGGTTCGGCAGGCGGCGTCCCGCATGCACTACGACCTCATTCTTTGGAGCGTGGACACCCGCGACTGGTCGAAAAAGACCTCGCTTGACCACATCATTTCCGAAGTGAAAAACAATGTGCGCGACGGCTCTATCATCCTCTTTCACGATTTCACCGTGCGCAACGATCACGCCACCGTTCGCGCCCTTGAGGT
>USTB01000110.1 GCA_900557635.1 uncultured Eubacteriales bacterium | reverse complement strand
AACGCGCGCATATACACTGCCCTCGGGCATGCAGGTGCTCCTCACCGATACGGTGGGCTTCATCCGCAATCTGCCCCACCACCTCATCCGCGCCTTTGCGTCCACGCTGGACGAGGTGCGCCTGGCGGACGGCATCATCGTCTTGATCGACGCTTCCGATCCTGCATACGCCTCTCAATTAGAGGTCACACGCACCCTTTTGCACGACTTAGAGGCGGACAGCAAGCCCGTTTTGTATGTGTTCAATAAGTGCGATCTGCATGCCGACGAGATCCCGCGCATTCCCGATGCGCCGTCCTGCGACGTGCTGTATATCTCGGCGCGCACGGGAGAGGGCTGTGACGCTCTGATCTCGCGCATGGAAGCACTTGCCTCCGACGGCAAGACCATCGAGACCTTCCGCTTCCCGCACGGCGCGGCGGGTCAGGCAGGCATCCTGTACACCCAGGCGACCGTGCTTGATGTGCAGAACACCGACACTTACATGGAGATCCGCGCCACGGTGGACGCAAGGGTTCGCGGCAAACTGCGCGATTATTTGGTGTGATGCCATGGGAAAGCAGTCAAAAAAAGCCGCACAGCCCGCGTCGGCACCGTCCGCGCCCGCTCCCGTGGGCTGGACCTCGCTCGGGCGCGAGGCGCACATTGAATTTACCGAGCGCAAATCGGTGTTTCTGGGGCATGCCATGCCCGTCACCGACGAAAAAGACGCGCTTGCGTTTCTGGGCGATCTGCGTCACTGCTATGCGGACGCCACCCACAACGTGTATGCCTACATTTTGAGAAACGGCAACACCGCGCGCTACTCGGACGACGGAGAGCCGCAGGGAACGGCGGGAATGCCCGTCTTGGATGTTCTGCGCAAGCGCGGAATCGTCGACGCTGTCCTTGTGGTGACGCGCTATTTCGGCGGGATCCTCCTCGGCGGAGGCGGATTGGTGCGCGCCTACGGTACCGCCGCTTCCATGGCGGCGGATGCCGCAGGGGTCACGGTCTTTCGTCAAACGGCGGTGTGCCGCATGGTGTGCGACTACACGGCATATCAGCGTATTTCCGCCGAGCTTGCTTCGTTCGGCGCGGCAGTGACCGAATCGGATTTCGATGCCGCCGTCCGCCTGACCGTCATGCTCCCCGACGAAGCCTTCCTGCCCTTTCGCGACCGCATTCGGGAATTGACGGCGGGTCGCTGTATCCCCGAAAAAACCGAGACCCGCTTCACGGGTGCTCCCGCGCCCGCATGAGGTGCGACGGAACCAAAAAAACCGCGTCGCCGTTTCGGCGATGCGGTTTTTTGCAAATATTACGCCGATCCCCTTGACAAATGATACTGACAAGAGTATAATGCATTATGACAATGATAGTTGTCATAAAGACAAGCAAAATTGTCGGACGGAGGTGCTGTATGGTACTGCGGAATCGCTTGAAGGAACGCAGAGCCGCACTGAATGTCAATCAGCAGGAAATGGGACGTCTGTGCAGCGTATCGCGGCAGACGATCAGTCTGATCGAGCGGGGCGATTATTCGCCGTCCGTTACCCTTGCCCTGACGATTGCTAAGGTGTGCGGCGTTACGGTGGAGGACGTATTTTATTTGCAGGAGGAAACGGAAGATGAAACATGATGAGATCAGGGAAGCCAACTGTCGGGCATTGCCCAAATATTTGGTGTTTATGGCAATCTTCCTGATTGCAGGCTTTATTTTGGGATTTCTTGCCTCAAGGTACGGGCTTGGCGCGCTCGGTGACATGATCCACGGCGCGGGCGTGGGCTTCGGCATGTATGTCGCGCCGTGGATCATGCTGGCGATTGCGGTGATCATGCCGATCGCCTGCGGTATCCTGTATCGGGGTGCAAAAAAGCTGATCAACACGTGGGACGGCGAGGACGAGGAGGTCTATCAGACCGTTGACGGCAGACTCTCCCTTGCGATGTGGATCGCCGGTGCTGCCCTCATTGCCACGGGTTTTCTCACGGCGGCGTCCTATTCGCGGTTTGCGTATCGTTTGGAAAGCCTGTATCTGGCAGCGCTGTTTTTGATCGCCGTGGTGTCCCTTTTCGCCATTGTATTGGAGATAACCGTCGTTCAGCAGAAATGCGTGGACGCCGTGAAGCGGATCAATCCCGAAAAGAAGGCGTCGGTTTACGACCTGAAATTTCAGAAGAAATGGATGGACGACTGCGACGAGGCGGAGAAAATTCTGATCGGCAAATGCTCCTATAAGGCGTATGCCGCTACCAATAAGATGTGCGCCGTACTGTCGTGCGTGCTCTCCGTGTGCGCTCTGCTGTTCAATATCGGATTTCTGCCCTCGCTTGCGGTGTTTCTGATATGGACGGTCAATCAATCGGCATATTGCGGGGAAGCCATTCGGTATTCCAAGGGCGGAAACCGAACCCTGCGCTGATAAAATGAAAAGGAGAACGGAACGATGGCAAAGAGCAACGATCGGTTTGTAAAGATCCTGTCCGAGGGGTCGAGCTTCGGCGAGTGCCGCATGCTTTATGTAGATAAGGAGACAGGCGTGACCTATCTGTTTGTGAAGTCGGGCTACGGCGCGGGGATCACGCCGCTGTTGGATGCCGACGGCAAACCCGTGATCACGCGCCTCTGAGCGCGGAGCGCCGTCGGGAGGGGAAATGTACAGTTTTTACATCATTCTGCTTGTCCTGATCTTTCTTGTGATCCTGTCTCGGATCAAACGGCAGAGAAGGATCGCGGCAGTCAGACACATTTTGAATCGCAAAAAACAGAACAGGGAGGACAGCGCAATGAAGGAGCTGGCAAAGCAGTTTATCGGAAAAGAATGCATCATTTACACCGTCATGAGTCTGGATTCGGGCGTTCAGGGTACGGTCAGAGAGGTGACGGACGGCGGCATCATCGTGGAAAAGAAGGACGGCATTGAGGCGGTCAATCTGGAATACGTTACCCGCATCCGCGAGTGGCCGCGCAACGGAAAGGGCAAAAAGAAGCAGATATTTGCCTGACGGCGGCGACGTGTGTCGGTAAACGTCATGCGAACTATTATTTATGATAAACCGACAGGAGGTCATATCACATGAAAAAATACAGAACCGCCGTATCACTGATCCTTATGGTGCTTGCGGGCTTAGCGGGCTTTTTCGTCGCGGCGATGCTGGAAACCGATCCGTTCGGCGGCGCGATCCTCTTTTCGATGATCGCCGGCATCGCCTGCGTGATCTATACGATGGACAATCGAGACAAGTAAACGGGCTTCACGCTTTCGCGTTGCCGATGGGCAAACGCATGCGGCGGACGGAGAACAAATTTACGGAGAATCAATCATCTATGTATTCCTTTTTACTGGTATTGATATACTTAGCTTTTATCAGTCTCGGCTTGCCCGATTCGCTTCTCGGCTCGGGTTGGACGATGATGCATGCGGAAATGAGCGTGCCCGTTTCTTATATGGGCATCATTTCCATGATCATTTCGGGCGGGACCATTGTATCGAGCCTGTTATCGGACAAGCTGACGCGGAAGCTCAGCACGAAGATCGTCACCGTGCTCAGTGTGTTTTTGACGGTGATTGCGCTGTTCGGCTTTTCCTTTTCCACACGGTTTTGGATGCTGATCGTGTTCGCCGTTCCCTACGGACTGGGCGCGGGTGCGATCGACGCCGCCCTGAACAATTATGTGGCACTGCACTATTCCTCCAAAAGCATGAGCTGGCTTCACTGCTTTTGGGGCGTCGGAACCATCGTCAGCCCGTTTGTGATGAGCTATGCGCTGACGCGCTCCGTTTGGAACGACGGGTACCGTATCGTAGGATTTTTACAGCTTGGAATTGTGCTGATCCTTCTCGTTACCCTGCCTGTCTGGCGGGTGAACGGGGAAGCGTCTGTCGCGGAGGGGAAGAGCATCGGTTTGTTCCGTGCGCTTCAAATTCGGGGCGTTCCGTTTCTCCTGCTCGGCTTTTTTGCATACTGCGCGGCGGAAGCCACGACCATGCAGTGGGCAAGCACGTACTTTTCCCAAGTCAAGCATATGCCCGCAGAGCAGGCGGCACGGCTGGCGTCCCTGTTTTATATCGGCATTACGATGGGGAGATTTTTGTCCGGATTTATCACCGATCGGCTCGGCGACAGAAACATGATCCGTCTCGGCACGGGCATCCTGCTCTGCGGTGTGCTCTTGCTTCTGATCCCGACAGACCGTATCCTGATCGCGCAGATCGGCTTTATCATTATCGGCTTCGGCTGTGCTCCCATCT
>USTB01000109.1 GCA_900557635.1 uncultured Eubacteriales bacterium | reverse complement strand
TCGTCCGCGATCAGAAACCGTGGCCGCTGGATCAGCGCCGCCGCGATGGACACCCGCTGGCGCTGTCCGCCGGAAAGCTGGTTGGGCAGGAAATTCATCCGCTCCCCCAGACCTACGGCCTCCAAGGCCGCAGCGGCCCGCTCCCGGCGCTCTTTAACGCCCACGCCCGCATACAGCAGCGGCAGGGCCACATTGTCCAGAGCATTCATCTTGGGCAGCAGGTAAAAGCCCTGAAACACGAAGCCGATGTACTTGTTCCGAATCTCCGCCAGGGCGTCATCGGACAGGTCCTGCAGGTTCTCCCCGTTCAGCGTGTAGCTTCCGGAGGTAGGCAGATCCAGGCAGCCGATAATGTTCATCAGGGTGGTCTTGCCGGAGCCGGAGGGGCCCATGATGGCCAAGTAGTCCCCCTGCTCCACGGTCAAATCAATATGCTTGAGGACGTGGACAGGCTCCTTGCCCTGGATATAATCTTTACAGATGTCCTTTAATTCCAGAATGGCCATTTAACCCACCTCGTTGCCGCCGTTTATCATGCCGGTGTCCACACCGTCGTTCATGCCGGTGTCCACACCGTTGTTCATGCCGTCCTCCGGGATGGTCTCGGCCGGCTTCTCCCGGGTGGTGGCTGCGCCTTCCACGCAGTTTTCGTCCGGGTAGGCCACATAATCGGCCTCGCTGAGGCCGTCGGTAACGGCGTAGGTGTCCGTCATATCGTCATATGCGCCCAGGGTCACGGTGCGCTTTTCCAGCTTGCCGTTGTCGTCCCGCACCATCACGTAGCTCTTGCCGTTTTCGGTGCGGATGAACATTAGGCTCCCGACTTTTTCGGCAGGAGACAAAACACAAGCCCCGTGTCGAACACCGTCAGCCCTTGGCTGACGGTGCAGGGGGAAGCTCGGCGGCGGTCATTTTGCAGGACCGTCGGTTTGTACCAAACGCCGACGAGCTTCCGTCAGGCGCGGCAAGCCGCGCCTGCTCCGACGCGGGACGCGCACGGGGGAGGGTCTGTGCAGACCCGCGGCGTTACCCGCGCTTCGACTCAGCGCTTGCGGCAGGCGAGTATGGCGACCACACCCGTGATCAGCATTAAAATGATGGGGGTCACGGTGATAAAGGGGGAGAGGGCAAGAATACGGTACATGGGGAAAACCTCCGGATACGTGAAATTTTGAAATTAGAAATATTTGCGGTCGAGACTGCGGAACTGCACCGCCTCGGCAATGTGCTCGGGCTGAATGGCTTCGCTTTGCGCTAAGTCCGCGATGGTTCTCGCAACGCGCAGGATACGGTCGTAGCCGCGTGCGGACAGCCCCATGGAGTCAAAGGCGCGGCGAAGGAGCGCGGATGCGCCGTCCGAAAGGACACAGCATTCGTGTACCTGACGGGGCGAGAGGGCGGCGTTGCAGAAGATGTCGGTGCCCGCGAAGCGCGGCGCGGCAAATTCCCGCGCGGCTTGGATGCGCTCCCGCACGGCGGAGGACGGCTCGGCTTTTTCGGTGCGGTTCATTTCGTCAAAGGACAGGGGAGGAACCTCCACCTGAATGTCTACGCGATCCAAAAGCGGACCGCTGATGCGGGAAATGTAATTGCGGATGTCCTGCGGCTTGCAGGTGCAGGACTTTGTGGGATGTCCGTAAAAGCCGCAACGGCACGGATTCATGGCGCACACCAGCATAAAGGAGCAGGGATAGGTGATGCGTGCGGCAGCTCTTGTGATGGTGATTTGATGATTTTCCAGCGGCTGACGCAGACTTTCGATGACATTTTTGGGAAATTCGGGAAGCTCGTCCAAAAAGAGCACGCCGTTGTGCGCCAGTGAGATTTCGCCGGGGCGGGGAATCGCACCGCCGCCTACCAGAGCGACCGACGACATGGTGTGGTGCGGAGAGCGGAAGGGTCGCTGTGTGATGAGCGGGACGCCTGCGGGAAGCTCACCGGACACCGAGTGCACCTTTGTGGTCTCCAGCGCCTCCTCAAAGGTCATTTGCGGCAGAATGGACGGCAGACATTTGGACAGCATGCTTTTGCCTGTGCCGGGAGGACCGATGAAGAGCAGGTTATGACCGCCTGCCGCCGCGACCTCGAGGGCACGCTTGGCGCGAACTTGTCCCTTGACATCCGCCATATCGACTGCAAAGGTATCGTTGGACTGAAAATATGCATCGCGGTTGAAGCGGGACGGCTCCAGCTCACGGTCGCCCGTGAGGAATTCCATGACCTGCGCGATGTGCTCCACGCCGTAAACCGTGATGCCGTCCACCACAGCCGCCTCGGCGGCATTTCGTGCGGGGAGGAAGATCGCCCGCTTGCCCGCCTCGCGCGCTGCAATGGTCGCGACCAGAGCGCCTCGGAAGGGGTGGAGCTGTCCCGTGAGGGAAAGCTCTCCCAAAAAGCAGTAATCGTCGGGATTTCGCTTGGGACGCACGATGCCGCCCGCCGTCAGAATGGCGGTCAGCATGGCAAGGTCAAAGGCAGAGCCTTCCTTTTTTCGGTCGGCGGGCGCTAAATTCAGGGTGATGGTGCCGTCGGGAAAGGAAAAGCCCGAATTCACTGCGGCGGCATGGATGCGCTCCTTTGCCTCCTTCACGGCATTGTCGGGCAGTCCCACCACCTCAAAGCGCGGCATGCCGCGGGAAATATTACACTCCACCGATACGGGAAAGCCGTCGATTCCGACAAGTCCCGCAGAACTGATAATGGATAACATGACAAGCTCCGTTCCGCCGTTCCAAAACGGCATCGATCAAATTGACGGTTTATAAAAGAAAAACTCACTTCGGCTCTGTCTGCTTCACGCTCCCGAAATAATCCACAACGGCGTTGACCGAGCCTTTGTTGATCTCCTGGATGACCTTCGCGCCCTCCACGGTCTTGGCACGGTTATACACAATGCCGTCGATGAATTGGCACGGCAGGATGCTCAAGGTGACACCGTTGGCGCCCAAGGTCGCCGAGAGCAGGATGCAGTTCGTGTTTTCGCCGCCGTACCAGAAATTTCCCAGACTGTAAATAATGGGAACGCCGTTGTGGTATTCGATTCCCTGCGCCTTTTGGGGATGCGTCCCCACCACAAGGTCGGCGCCGTTGTCCACACAGGCACGCGCGAGGGCGATCTGCTCGTCCTGCAACGCCGTGCCCTTTTCGTTTCCGGCGTGGATGCAGGCGATCACATAATCTGCGTTCTGCTTGGCTTCGGCGATGCGGGCGCAGAAAACCGTGGGGTCATATGCCGCCAAAACGCCCGACTGCTCGGGTTCTGCGGACGGCGTCCGCTGATAGACCTCCGCGCGGGAGGCGGCGATGTAGGCGATTTTCAGCCCGTTGACCACAAAATAACGCACGGTGCTCGCCTCGGTATCGTTTTCCCCCGCGCCGACGTAGGTGATGCCGGCATCGGTCAGGGTGGTAAAGGTGTCGGTGAGTGCGTTTGCGGAATAGTCGAACACGTGATTGTTCGCAAGATTCACGATGTCAAGTCCAAGCGTTTTGTATAACACGACGTTGTCGGGGTGAGAACGGTAATTCGGACGTTTGGTGATGAGCGGATAGCCGCGGATGGAAAAGCAGAATTCACTGTTTGCATAGGCGATGTCCGCACTGTTCAGCGCGGATATGAGGGTGGAATCGATGCATTCGGACGGCGTTTTTCCCAGTGCCGTCGCGTTCTGCATGCAGAATTGGTTGTCGTCCAAGTTGATGTCGCCCACAAATGCCAGATTTGCCACACCGCCGGCGGCATCGTTCATGATCTTCACGTTGTCGGGCTGTTCGTCCGCATGGTACAGCGCGTCTAACGCACGGTAGCTCCTTCCCGTGACCGTGAGCCACAGGTCGTCCGAGTATCCGTTCTGGCTGAGTTGCCACGCCAGCGCGCGGTAAAAGACCTCGCTTCCCGTCAGGGTGTTGCAGAATTCCAAAAATTCGGGCGTGCAGGGTAAAACCGTGCAGACAGAGGAAAGCTGTTCTGACAGCACCTCCGGAGTACATGCCTCGGGCGGCAGGATCACGTCGCTTGCATCGGGAGAGACCGACGGCGACATATTTCCCTGCGGTTGCATTACGGTGGATTCGTCCCCGCCACTTTCCTGCGTGAGGTAACTGTCGGTACAGGACGAGAGCAGGAGCATGCCCATCATGAGCAGGACTGCGATCTGTCCGACAAAGGCTTTTTTTATGATACGCATTTTCATACGCACGGGCAGAGGGCGCAGGGCATAGGATGCGTTCCTCTGCAT
>USTB01000108.1 GCA_900557635.1 uncultured Eubacteriales bacterium | reverse complement strand
CGCTCGCCGCATTTGAAAGATGCCTTGCGAGGGTATCCCCCAATACGTCCCCGCCCAACGGCTGCCCCATCCAAAGGAGGATGCATGTCCACCATCAAACATTCGCAGATTTCCGCGCTCCTCGTCGATGACGACGCCAAGCTGTGCGGGCTGCTGCGGGACTACCTTGAAGGATTTGGGTTCTCGCTCGACGTTGCCGAGGACGCTTCGTCCGGGCTGGAAAAAGCCGTTGCGAACGAATACGACGTGATCCTGCTCGATATGATGCTGCCGGATATGGACGGCCTTGACGTGCTGCGGCGCTTGCGGGAAATCGGCTCCACGCCCATTGTCATCTTCTCCGCGCAGGATGAGGAAGCCAGCCGGATTGTGGGGCTTGAGATGGGCGCGGACGACTATGTGCCCAAAGCCTTTTCCCCGCGCGAGCTGCTGGCGCGGGTGCGGGCCGTGCTCCGGCGGGCGCAGCCCGTGCAGGCGGAGCGGAAGGAGCCCGAAGAGGACGGCGTGGTCCGGGTGCGCGGATTGTGGATGGACCGCAAGTCCATGAAGGCGCGCATGGACGGCGTCCCGATGGATCTCACCGCGCTGGAATTCCGCATCCTGTTCGGCATGGCGGCCCATCCGGGACGGGTCTTCACCCGCGAGAACCTGCTTGAGCTTGCCGTGGGCCGCGAATTCAGCCGGTATGACCGTTCCGTGGACATGCACATCTCCACGCTCCGGCGCAAACTCGGAGACGATCCCCATAACCCGGCCTATTTGAAGACAATACGCGGAATGGGCTATACCCTGCTTCCCGAAGAGGCCTGACCCGAATTCTAAACAACATGCGGAAAACATTCCGCTACCCGTTCCGAGAATTCTTTTTCTTTGCGTCCCCAAAGGCAGGGAGCCATTCCCACGTCCTTTGCCTCTCCGCCAAGCGTCCGCTTCGGCGCGGAGCCGCCGGGTCAAGGGGGCGCTGCCCCCTTGCGGGGTCCCGAGGGGCAGAGCCCCTCGGCGGGGTCCGGGGCAGAGCCCCGCGCATCCCCCGCATCTCCCGCGTCCCTCGCATCCTCCCCCGCGCCGCATACGGCGGCGAAGGCAAGGAGGGGAGCGGCGGCAGAGGGGCGGTGAAAGATCATGTATTCGGGGTGCCACTGTAAACCGACTGCAAAGGGGTGGGACGGCAGACGGACAGCCTCGGGCACACCGTCGGGAGAGACGGCGTCCACACATAGTGAACCGGCGTTGTCGATCGCCTGAATATGAAAAGAGTTCACTTCCGCCTGAGAGCGGATGTACGCGGGCGCATCGGGACGGCATTGCAGAGCATGATAACCGTGGTCATGCCCGCTGACGCGGGGACGGAGCGTACCGCCCGCCGAAACGGCAAGCACCTGCGCGCCGCGGCAAATGCCGAGCACCGGAATGTTGTGCGTGAGACAGTGATACGCCAGCCGAAGCTCGGCGCGGTCACGCTCCCACGAGGAGCGAACCGAACCGCGCTTGCCGCCCCACAGGGGAGGTTCGAGATCACCGCCGCCGCCGAGCAGTAAGCCGTCCGCCGCCGAAAACAGGTCGGGTATCTTTTCGGGCGGGATGCAATAGGGTATTACAACGGGAAGAAGCCCGCATTCGGCAAGCGCGGACGGAAGCGCGGAACGCAGGGAAAGCGTGCCGTCCGACTGCCCGAAGGACGGCGTAATGAGAACCATAGGTGTTGACACAAAAAAGTGCTCCTTTTTTTGTAAAATTCGGCAGTAACCGTAAGATCAGACAAGAATCAGCATTATGCGTCTTTACATATCCGCAGACACCGGTGACTCAGAACGACGGATGCATAACGGCGGCACAGGGAATCCGAATTTCGCCCGATATCAATTTCATGATATGCGTGAGGCGGGAGACAGTTTCGTTGTGCTTCTTTTTTGCCCTTTTTCGGCAGACGATACTTCGTCGGGCAACCCGTTTTCCGCGCCCGACGGGCAGAACGGCGGCGTGTCGATGTAAATTCATAATATTTTTATGCAAATTCCTTTGACATAGCGGTGGCGGTATGCTATAATAAAATGATTACTGTAACAGGTAACGATCCCTTTTGGTAAAAAATAAAGGAGTTATCCATGCCGCAATATATTGAGAAAGCGGAACGCATGACCCTTCCCGTCATCCCCATGAAGGCAATGGTCGCGTTTCCGTCTTTGCCCGTTTCTTTTGAGATCACAGACGAGGGGCAGGCATCTCTTTGCACCGATGCCAGAGAAAACGGTGCACATCTTCTTTTTCTCACGCTGAAGGATCCCACCGTCGAGAATCCCGAGCCGTCCGATTTTTACCGCGTGGGAACCGTGGGACGCATCAAACAGCTCTTAAAGCTCCCCGACGGCTCGGTTCGCATCGCACTGGAATGCGCCTGCCGCGCAACGGTGGAGGCATTTGTCATGCAGGGCAACATACCCTCGGCGGACGTCATGTGCAAGACCGTGTCGCTCAACGAGGTCACCACGGTACGCGGGGAAGCGCTGGTGGAAGAGGTACAGAGTCTGGTGGATGAAATGATCCGATATCTGCCCAAGCCCGCCGTTTCGCCCGATATGCTGGCGGCGATCCGCTCCATCCGTGCGCCGGGTCTGCTTGCCGATTTCATCGCCTCCAACCTGGTTCTGCGCTTTGAGGAGAAGCAGGAGGTGCTGGAGCAGTTCGACCCCATGAAGCGCCTGCATCGGCTTGCCGTCATTTTGGCACGGGACATTCAGATCCTGCGGATCGAATCGGACATTCACCGTAAGGTGCATGAGCAGATCGATGAAAATCAGCGCGAATACTATCTGCGCACACAGCTCAAGACCATTCAGGAGGAGCTGGGCGGCGATGTGGACTACGACGGCGAGATTGACGAATATAACGAAAAGATCGCAAAGGCGGGACTGCCCGAAGAGGTCGCCGCAAGGCTGTATAAAGAGGTCAAACGCTTGGCAAAGACGCCGTACAATTCGGCGGAGGCAGGGGTGAGCCGCAACTATCTCGACACCTGTCTTGAGATCCCGTGGAACCGTGTGACCCATGACCGCGCGGATGTGGAAACGGCGCGTCGGATCTTAGATCGCGACCACGACGGACTGGAGAAAGTAAAAGAGCGCATTCTGGAGTATATCGCCGTGCGCCAGCTCAATCCGGATCTGAAAAATCAGATCATCTGCCTCGTCGGCCCTCCCGGCACGGGCAAGACCTCGGTGGGACGCTCCATTGCCGCCGCCATGAACCGCAAGTACGTGCGGGTCTCGCTGGGCGGCATTCGGGATGAAGCCGATATCCGCGGACACCGCAAAACCTACATCGGCTCCATGCCCGGGCGCATCATCACCGCGCTGATTCAGGCGGAGGTGCGCAACCCCCTCATCCTTTTGGACGAGATCGACAAAATGTGCCGCGACGCACACGGCGACCCGTCCTCGGCAATGCTCGAGGTACTGGATTCCGAGCAGAACAAGGCGTTCCGCGACCACTTCATCGAATTGCCCGTGGATCTGTCCGAATGCGTGTTCATCACCACGGCAAATTCACTTGAGACCATTCCTCAGCCCCTCATCGACCGGATGGAGATCATCGAAATGAAAATCTACACCCGCCATGAGAAGTGCGCCATCGCCAAAAACCACCTCATCCCCAAGCAGTGCAAGCGCCACGGACTGACCCGACGTCAGCTCCGCATCACGGACGGCGCACTGTATGAGATCATCGACTTTTACACCCGCGAGGCGGGCGTGCGCAATTTGGAGCGCGAGCTTGCCGCAGTGTGCCGCAAGGCGGCAAAGCGTCTGGTAGAGGAGCCGGAGAAAAAGAGCATTCGGGTGGATGTGGGGAACGTGCGCGAATTTCTGGGCGAACGGAAGGTCATGCCCGAGCACATTTCCGACAGCGATCAGATCGGCGTAATCAACGGACTTGCCTACACGGAGTTAGGCGGCGATCTTCTGCCCATCGAGGCGGTGTCCATGCCGGGCGTGGGCAAGATCGAGCTGACCGGATCGCTGGGCGACGTCATGAAGGAATCCGCCAAGGCGGCGATCACCTATATTCGCTCCCATGCCGATCGGTACGGCATCAGCCCCGACTTTTACAAAACGCGCGACCTGCACATTCATGCACCCGAGGGCGCCGTCCCCAAGGACGGACCGTCTGCCGGTGTGAGCATGACCACGGCGCTCATCAGTGAACTGAGCGGCACACCGGTGCGGCGTGAGCTTGCCATGACGGGTGAGATCACCCTGCACGGCAATGTGCTGCCCATCGGC
>USTB01000107.1 GCA_900557635.1 uncultured Eubacteriales bacterium | reverse complement strand
CCTCCGTCAACGCCTGTGCCGAAAGGGCGATGACCTCCTCGCACAGCGCGCCCATTTCGATCATTTCGTGATTGAGCTGCGAGAGCTGCTCGTCAAATTTGTTTCGCATCAGCCAAACCTCCCTGTGATGTAGTCCTCCGTCCGCTTGTCGGCGGGCGTGGAAAAGACCTGCTCCGTCTTGCCGAACTCCACCAGCTCGCCCAGCAGGAAGAAGGCGGTGTTGTCCGAAATGCGCGCCGCCTGCTGCATATTGTGCGTCACCATGACGACGGTGTAGCGGTCCTTGAGCTCGCACGCGAGGTCTTCGATCTTTGACGTCGAGATGGGGTCGAGCGCGCTCGTGGACTCGTCCATGAGCAGCACCTCCGGCTCGACGGCGAGCGCGCGGGCGATGCAGAGCCTCTGCTGCTGCCCGCCGGAGAGGCCGAGCGCGCTCTTTTTGAGTCTGTCCTTCACCTCGTCCCAGATGGCGGCGGAGCGCAGCGAGCGCTCCACGATCTCGTCGAGCTTCGCGCGATTGCGCACGCCGTGCGTGCGGGGACCGTAGGCGATGTTGTCGTAAATGCTCATGGGGAAGGGCGTGGGCTTCTGGAACACCATGCCCACATCCCGACGCAGTTCGTTCACGTCCACGGAGGGGTCGAATATGTTGCGGTCACGGTAAAAGACCTCTCCCGTGATCCGTACCCCGGGAACCAGATCGTTCATACGGTTCAGGGTCTTGAGAAACGTGGATTTTCCGCAACCGGACGGACCGATAAGCGCGGTTATGCTCTTCTCCGGCATACTGATATTGATCTTTTTCAAAGCCTGGGTCTTTCCGTACCACAGACACAGATCGCGTGCACTGATACATCCGCTCATAGCTTTCTCTTCCTTT
Organism: uncultured Eubacteriales bacterium; assembly: GCA_900557635.1. The sequence continues at coordinate 3,414 of USTB01000107.1, read as the reverse complement.
CAAAGTATTTTCCCACAAGGGTCGCCGACAGATTGATGAGTATGGTCAGAACCATCAGAATTGCCGCAATGGAAAACGCGGCATCGAATTCACCCTGCTCCTTGGCATACACATACAGCGCCACGGTCAGGGTCGCGCCGGGAGAAACCAGACCCTCAAACAGACCGTAAATCGCATGCGCAAAACCCGCCGTGAACAGAAGCGCCGCCGATTCTCCCAGAATTCTGCCCACCGACAGAATGCAGCCCGTAATCACACCGTCCACACAGCCCGGCAGCACCACCGTGCGGATCACACGCCACTTTCCCGCGCCCAGTCCGAACGCGCCGTCCCGATAGGACTGCGGAACGGTTTTCAGGCTTTCCTGCGTCGTCCGCATCACCGTGGGAAGATTCATGATCACCAAGGTCAGTGTGCCCGCAAGCAGTGAGGTTTTCAACCCGAGAAACCGACAGAAGAAGAGCATGCCCACCAAGCCGTATATGATGGACGGGATGCCCGAAAGGGTCTCTGCCGCTCCTTCGATGATCGCCACGATCCGCTTGTTCTTTGCATATTCGTTCAGATAGATCGCCGCGCCCACGCCCAGCGGCAACACCACAACGAGGGCGGCTAACACAATGTAGAGCGTGTTCAGAATGTCCGGCAGAATGCCGATTCTGCCCGAAAGATAGCTCGGCTTTGTGGAAAGCAATTCCCACGTGATGTTCCCCGCCCCGCGGGCAAACACATAGACGACAAGGAACAGGACGAGCACCGCCGTGATCACGGTCGCCGCAAGCATGGCGATTTTCATAAGAAGCGCGTAACGCTTCCGTTTTCTTGTAATTTTCTCTTGATCCATGCCTCTTTCACTTCCTCTCCCGCTTCAAAAAGAAATTGAGCACCGCATTGATGAGCATGATGAATACGAACAGCACCAGAGCAATGGAGAACAGCGCCTGCTGTTGCAGTCCGCTGGAATAAGACATCTCACTGGCGACGGCGGTCGTCAGAAAACGAACGCTCTGGAACAGGGTGGGCATGTTCGGCGCGTTGCCGGACACCATCATGACCGCCATGGCTTCCCCGATGGCACGTCCCACACCCAATACCACCGAGGCGGCAATGCCGCTCCGCGCGGCGGGCACCGATACCCGAAAGTAGGTCTCCACAGGCGTGGCGCCCAAGGCAAGCGACGCATCCTCATATTCTCTCGGAACCGCGTCCAGCGCCGTCACCGACACCTTGATAATGGACGGCAGGATCATGATGGCAAGCACGATAATGGACGCCAGCAGACTTGCGCCGTCCGGCACGCCGAAAATCCGCCGAATGCCGGGCACCAGCACCAGCATACCCACAAGACCGTACACCACGGACGGAATGCCGGCAAGCAGATTGACGGCGGTCTCCATCACCGCCTTCACCCGCTTGTTTGCTATTTTGGACAAATACACGGCTGTCAGAAATCCGATCGGTACGCCGAGCACAATGGCGCCGCACGTGCCGTAGACCGAGGTCAGGATGAACGGCAGGATGCCGAATGACGGCTCCGCGCCGGTGGAATCCCACTTCTGCCCGAACAGAAAGTCGATCAAGCCGATCTGACGGATGGCGGGAATGCCCGACAGGACAAGATATACGGTGATCAGCAGAACGCATCCCACCGTGATCAGACCCAGGATCAGAAAGATACCGTGTACCACCTTTTCAAACAGTCGATTTTTCATATTTCCTCCAAACGGAAGCGGCGGAGCTTTGCGTCTCCGCCGGTCCCGCCGTCATTCAGTTTGCCGCAACCGCACCTGCCGCGGAAATGGTCTTAGCCGCTTCCGATGAAGTGATGTAGTCGAAGAATTTCTGCGCATTTTCCGAGAGCTTGGTGTCCTTCTTTGTCACAAGCACGAAGCGACGCTGAATCTTGTAACTGCCGTCCTTCACGGTCGCTTCGCTCGGCGTTACGCCGTTCACGCCGATCGCCTTCACATTGTCCTTGACCGAGGCAAGCGACGCATAGCCGATGGCGTCCGGGTTGCCCGAAACCGTGGTGATCACATCACCGGTCGAGGTCAGCTCCTGACGGTACCGACACTCGCCTGTAGTACCCGTGATTGTTTCAAAGCCGTCGCGCGTGCCGCTTCCCGCTTCTCTGCCGATGAGAACGATGGGAGCATCCTTGCCGCCAACCTCGCTCCAGTTCGTGATCTCGCCCCGGTAGATCTTTGCGATGGTTTCCACATCAAGATCGGATATCGGATTCTCGGGATTGACGATCATCGCAATGCCGTCATACGCCAGCACCGTTTCCACAAGACCCGATTCCTTTTCGGCGTCCTTGAGACTGCGACTCGAAAGACCAATGTCGCATTTGCCCTCCTGCACCGCCTTGATGCCCGTGCCGGAGCCGGTGGGGTTGTAAGTCACCTTGATGTTCGTGTCGCTCTCAAACTGCTCGCCCAGAGCGCCGATCACCTTTTCCATGGAAGTGGAGCCGTCCGTCGTTACCGGTGAGTTGTCGCCGCAACCCACAAGACCGATACTCAGAAGCGCCAATACCAAAATCGCACATAACCACTTTTTCATCTTCTTTTTCCTTCCTTCTTCTCCTGCAATCGGACGGGTATCTTCTGTTTTCCTTCCGGTTGACATATGTTGTTTTCCTTGCTGTGACTCCATTGTAAAACACCCTCGTAAAATGCGAAAGACGGCATTTGTAAAATCGATGTCAAATCGCAGACCCGCCCGTTTTTCCCCCCGCACTTCGCCGAAATCCAAGCATAGACCCCACCCACGATCTGCACATAGACCAAGCCATAAGCCACACACAAACATAAACCAGCCACGATACGCACACTGACCCGGCCACGATCGGCGCATAGACACAATCCGCACATTGACTCAACCACGATACGCATATGAATGCTCAACGTAAACCCGCCTCCGTTCCCACCGTAGAATCCACTTTGGAAATTCACCTTAGAAATCGACTTTGGGAATTCACTTTGAAAAATCACTCTGCCGCCGCATACCCGCAATTTTTCCGAAAATCATTGACAATACCGCCGTTCCTGTGCTATACTATGTAGACGGACATGCGGACGAATGCCGATTGCTCCGCCGTAAAGATATCATCGCAACCTCGTCTCGCCCGCTCCACAAAAAGCACGGACGCAGTACCCCATCCCCCTCCTTTTCCACGACATGCATCGTACGACGATCGTATCCAAACACAAACTTTCATACCTCTATCGGGGTGTAGCGCAGTTGGTAGCGCGCCTGCTTTGGGAGCATAGACGGCATTTCTGACGTTTATCGGTGCCAACCGCCGAAAGCCCTTTAACCGTGCGAATTTTGGACGGTATGGAAAACAAAAAATGGCGGTCAAAAATGTGTTTGACCACAGATTTGACCACTTACATGACCACAATTTAA
>USTB01000106.1 GCA_900557635.1 uncultured Eubacteriales bacterium | reverse complement strand
GTACAGACCCTCTGAAACGGACATATCACGCCCCGATTTCACCCGCAAAACGGATAAGGAGCGGGCGACCACCGGTCGAACCCACGGCGGCGATGATGCATCGACCGCTTTATCCAATCTAAATCAATGCTGTCAGGGTCTTTTGGCAGGATGTCGGGCAGGAGTCGAACCTGCCTCACGAGGATTTTCAGTCCCCACTCAACCGCTGAGCTACCGACACCGTAAACAAGACGCCGCCTTTCGGCACGGCAAACGCATCTCCCGACGGGAGCGGTTCTTCCTATCTTCCTAAAAAACAGTGGGTTGCTGTGGGCGTCTTTTGGTTTACGCCCCTATTATAGCGGTTTTATCCGCCGTTATCACGGAAAAAAAGTTGCGAACAGTTCAATGCTCGCAACTTTTTTGGCGGATCAGTCTTTCTTTTATGAGGTTGACAAAGTGTTGGGGCGCGGTCACCTTCACCATCGGTCCGAAGGACAGGATGCGGATCACCATTTCGGTTTCGTCGTCCCTGTCATAGGCGACCGTTATCCGATAGCGGTTTTCATCCAGCTTTTCCGCCTGCTTTTCAAAATGTGCGAAGTGCATCAGCACCCGTTCCAAGGCGTTTCGGGAATCCACCAGCTCAAACTGAACTGTCCCGTTCCCGGGCTGTACCGTCATCGGGGGACGCGGTTCAAAGGGCTTGTTGTACGGCTTGACGTGCACGATGCGGGCAAGGTTGACGGTGTCGCCGTAACTGCATCCCGAGCCGATCAGTCTGAATTTGTCATCCTTTTCGGAGTATTCCAGATATTCCGGCAGGAGAACCATGTGAGTTACGGCGCCCTTTCGGTTTGACGCGTCGATGTGCAACGGATACCGATTCCGTATCGCGTCGGTCACCAGACGAAAGTTACGAATATAGCTCTCGTCCGTATAGGGATCGCCGTCCGCATATTTGTCAAACACAAGGACGTCGTCGAGGTCGAAAAGCGGCTCGACCTCCGGAAAGCAGTTGGTCTCGTCGGTGAAGAGGCGTATCCTCGGATCCCGAAAGATCGCTTTCAGCCAGCGTTTTTCGGTCAGGGTCAGCGGGAGGGTCGGCGGGCGGTGCAACGGGGTGGAGCCGTTCGGATCGAGAAGTTGCCAGCGTTCCTCGGTCAGCGCCGGCTCGATGTTCAAAACACTTTCTCCGAAGGCGTTTTCCTCGATGATGGCGCGAAGCTCGCCCCGTCGGAGCGGATGGTCGGTCGCCGCCCGCAGGATTCGCGCCACGGTGTTGTAATACGTGCCGTAAAGCTCACTGAATATCATTCGGCATCACCGCCCCTCAGACCGTATAGGGCGTACATTTCGTCGATATCGCTCCGAAATTGTGCCGCAAGTGTCGGGTTGGAAAAGCGGATGTCGGTGATCCTGCAAATAAAGGTGCGGATCCACGGAATCAGCTCGCTTGCGTCATAGACATCGGCGGAAAACCGACTTGTGCAGACATCCAGCTTTTCCACCGTCCCGCAACGCTTTTCCCGCATGAGCCGACGATGGATGTGTCCCTCGTCCGCGCCGTATCGGACGGTGAACTCCACATGCTCCATGCGGTCGCCCGAGTCGTTTTGTGTGCTGACGCCCCACATGTGGGGCAACATTCTGTCGAGCTTGCCGCGCAACGCATCGAAGTCCTCGCAGACACCGTCCGTCCGAACAGATACCATGTTGTCCGTCCGATACGACATGATCCGCTTGAAGCGCGGCACATACGCCATCAGATATTGCCGTCCGTTCTGTACGCTGATCATGATTTTCAGCGGCACCACACGACTTTCCGTGATCCTGTCCCTGCGGCGGCTGACGGTCTCCATGGCAATGCTCCGCTTTTCGCGGATCGCAGTCAGCAGGGAGCAAACGATCTCACTGTCCATCGCGGCGGTGATATAGTGGTGCTTGAAGGCAAAATGCCCGCTGTGAGCGGCTTCCCTGTCAAGCAGATAGGAGCCGATCACGCCGCAGGGGGATACCTCGGAAAAGAAATCCAAAATGTCCGTGTCGCATAGGGTTTCCGCTTCTCCGCGCCGATAATACATGGTCTTGCCGCGCTTTTCGGCAACGATGATGCCCTCGGCTATGTACTCGTTTAACTTCTTTCGCACCGTTGAGGCATCGAACACCTTCGGCTCCCGAAAGTTGCGGAGATAACTGTCTATTCTGTCCATGATGCAGTTCAGCGGCAATGAGATCTCGGGGGAACAGAGAATGTCAAAAAGGATGAAGTGCAGGGTGATGTCGCCGTCGGTAAAGCTCTTCGCCTTCCATGCGGTATATAACGGATTGTGACGGGTCAATCGGCTGTCGATGGAAAGAAAGACGGCTTTTCCGTCCGGATCTCGTCGAAACTGCATGTAGTCTCCCAGCCAGCTCTCCATGCGGCGGCGCTCATCGTCATAGGAACGGGCGCTTTTTCTGTTGTATTCCTCCCGACTTTTGAAACCGTAGACATAGAATTCCCGCATATAGTCGCGCGTGCGGTTGAAATTCTTGATCAGCTCACTGTATGACATGGTGCCTCCTTTCCGTCATATAAGCAAAGGGATCTGTCGAAACGGATCCCTTTGTGTCAATTTTGAATACGTATCCCGCGTCGGGTCAATTGCCCTGCGTGTACTTGGAAATGTCGGTGGCGTAGCAGTATTTTGCGGAGGTGAATTTGCCGAAGATGTACTTGTTGGTTGCGGACTCACACATGGTGTAGAGCTTGCTGCCGACGATCACGATCTCCTCCGACATGGGCGCGAGCTTGATGTCGCCGGTCTGCGTGGAGCTGTCGAGCACATAGCGCGGGACGGTTTGTCCGAGAACGGTGACACTGCCTTCCTCTTTGGTGGCATCGTAGCTGTAGATGTGCGAGAAGGCGACGGCATACGAGGTGGAAAGATAGATCTTTCCGTCCGCATCGAAGCACATGCCCTGTACCAAGCCGGGGATGGAGTAGGCGCGCTCGATGGTCTCGGAGATGCCGAGAGAGGCGGTGGCATCCAGCTTGTATGCGAGGATCAGCGCGGTGTTCTCATCGCCTGCCGCAGTCTTGTACTTGTGCGAATCGGGCGTCGGGTAATTCTCTTCGCGGTAGAATTCACCGACGTATATCGTGTCGCCCTCAACATGGGTGAAGGCTACATGGAGCGAATCGTCCGCCGTGACGGTCTTGAACAGACCGACGGACTTTATGCTGTCGCCGTCCGATGCGGCAACCACGTCCGCGCGGTTGAAAACGACCAGACCCTCATCGTCCGCCACATACACATAGTCGCCGTGTACGGTGATGCCGCCCACGTGACCCGTGAAGGCGCTTCCGTCCGCTTCGGCTAGCTGCAGACGCTTGACTTCCTTGCCGCTTTCCTTGGATACGACAGATACCTGCGACGCGTTGCCGTCCGTTCTGTAGCCCGTGATCAGGAAGGTGTCGTTTTCGCTGTCGTATGCAAGACCCTGATGGATCATGCCGTCCGAAAGCCCGGGGATAACAAAGGTCTTTTCCGAATTTTTGTAATACTCCCGCACGGGCATACGGAAGTAGGCTCTGATGCCGATGAGCAGAAGCAGTACAAGTCCGACCAGACAGCACAGTATAATGACGATCACACGGAGCGCCTTCTGCTTGCCGGTCTTTTGAGATACCGTTTTTTCCTGTGACATAGTTTTCTCCTTTTCTGTCGTGACGCTTTTGTACTTCCTCGATTGATATCGAAAATTATGTCACATCGTGACGCCCCGACGACGCTATTTTACCATGTTTTCGGGGAATAGTCAAGACTTGCGGCGGGGGAGGAGAGAAGCCTTGATTCGCTTATATCTGCTTTGTTTGATTGCGATTGCTCTTCGCGGTGTTAATGGATGAAACGAGCATGGCTCTTATGGACTTACACTTTGAATCAAGCAAGGTATATTCTTGCTCGACGATGTAATCCGTTCTATACAGCAATTCCAGCCAATAACCGGTTTCGTTCGCTTCTTTGAGGGCAATTTGGAGCTTGGATATAAAATCAGCAACGCCGTGAGCATATTTTGCTTCGCGGATGTTTGCTCCGATCGACGTACCGCTTCTGCCGATTTGGTTTGCAATAATGGTTTCCCGCTGTTCCTTTAATTGCTTGACAAGTTTAATAATTTGAACTGCAAAATCCATGGATTGATCTGAGAGCTTATCATGTACCATTCAAAATCCCCCCAAATAAAATGAAGCGGCAATGGAATTGCCATGAAGCGTTCGCTCCGCTCGCATGAAGTGGAAAACGAGATAGAAATGAAGCGCTCGCTCCGCTCGCATGAAGCGGCAATGAGATTGCCATGAAGCGTTCGCTCCGCTCACATGAA
>USTB01000105.1 GCA_900557635.1 uncultured Eubacteriales bacterium | reverse complement strand
CAGCCCTGTTTGATACACAGGTGGGTCAGCAGAGCGCCACGCTCCACATCACGGCAAACAACCCCGTGTATGCAGGCACGTACAGCGACACCGTGACCTTCACCATTCAAAATCTCTATTGATCCCACGCGCACGGTAAAAAAGCAGAGTATTATAATCAGAGAATACAGATTTGAGCAGGGCGGCGGTTTTGCAGAAAAACCGCCGCCCTGTCCGTGCGTTCGCATGGTACGATAAAATGCTGTTATTACTTGATAATTCTGCCTAAATGTGGTACAATATACGGTAGCAAACGAACGAATGTCTCGCCCCCAAAATACCGTTTTCCAAAGGAAGCGCCTGCGGCGCATCGGAGAAACCATGAACGAGAAACGCAATTCCAACATCGAGCTTCTGCGCATCCTTTCCATGCTGATGATCGTTGCACACCACTATGCCGTGCACAGCTTCGAGATCGACCGACTGCCTATGTGCGCGGATCGGATCGTTTTGGATGTCTTTTTTGCCGTCGGAAAGCTCGGCGTGAATATTTTCTTCCTCATCACCGGCTACTATATGGTATCGGGCAAATTCTCGGTGCAGAAGTTCTTTCGCCTGTACGGGCAGATCCTTCTGTACTCTGTGGGTCTGTATTTTCTCTCGGTACACGTCAGCCGCGAAGAACCCGTTTTCCGCGATGCGTTCACGGCGTTTCTGCCCATTTCCTACGATCAGTACTGGTTTGCCACCGCGTTTCTTCTGCTGATGCTCGCCGTCCCGCTTCTCAACGCCCTCATTCACCATGCAACGCGTCGTCAGCTCGAATGGTTTCTCCTGGTCTCCCTAATCGTCTTTTCCCTTGCCCCCACGGTGATCATGGCGCGGTTTCCGCAGAATAACCTGGTGTGGTGCATCGTGCTGTACGTTTTGGCGGCTTATCTGCGGCTGTATACCGATCCTGTGCGTATCCGTCTGCGCTTCCATCTGCCCCTGCTCGCACTCCTCCTTGTCCTGCTATGCGTGTTCCACAACTATGCGGATCGGTATTCCGACCAATACAGCATCCTTTCGGTGGCGTCCGCCGCAGAGCTTCTCCTCATTTTCCTGCGCCTGCCCGCGCGGCACAGCAGGGTCATCGGCTTTCTCTCCGCTTCCACCTTCGGCGTCTATCTGCTCCACGACAACCATTTCACGCGGGATTGGATGTGGCACAAGCTCCTCCGAACCGACGAACAGTTCGGGGACGGCAGACTGCTTCCCGACGCCCTGCGCACCGTCCTCGTCCTGTACCTCTTCTGCACTGCGGCTGATATCGTGCGCCGCCTGACCGTGGAGCGGCTTTGGATGCGGGCAGTCGGCCGTCTGATCGCCCGCAGGCGGGACGGTCTTGCCCGCATTCTGTCCTTTCCCGAACGTCTGCGGGATCGCTTGCGGGCATGGGAGGACGGAAAGATATCCGTCCGTCTCCACACCGCAGTCATATCCCTGCTCGCCCTCGGTGGGGCGGCGGCGATCACCGTTCCGCCGTTTACGCAGGAATGGAGCATGCGCATGCAGGGGATCGAATCGACAGCCGAACGGTATTACGCGGGCTGTCAGCTTGCATGCCGTCTGTTCTTTTTGACCCTTGCCGTGTTTCTCGTTTTCCTCCTGCTTCTGCACACGGCATGGAACACCGCCAGCCGTCCCACGCCGCGCGGCTGTTTTCTGCTGGCGGGACAACTGAGCATTGCCCTGCTTCTGTTCGGCGTTCTCTTCCACGCCGTGGGCGCATATCCGGAAGAACTGATCCGGTGGTATTTGCACGACGGTCTCCTGTCGGCAATATTCCGCTGGTACATCCTCGCTCTTCCTTTTCCCGCCGTTCTTTGCGTCGGTCGAAGCGTCTTTCTCTCACCGTCAGGTGCCGATTTGCCGAAAACGGAATAACGCCTCCGCCAATTCCTCGCGCGTGCAGAATTCGCCCAAACGATAGCTCCCGCCTGCGTCCGCCTTCAGAATGCCCTGCTCCTGTGCCCACCGCACCGCCTCCGATACCGGTGTGGACACCCCGAAATGCGCGGCGATGACAGCCGCCTCCGCCTGTGCCAGACGCTCCAGATTATTGCTGTCCGAGAGCCATAGCGCGGAGCGCAGATTGGTGTGGAAGGAATGCTCGATGATCATACCGGGCGTTCCCGCATCCTTTGCCCCGCGCAGGACGCCGTAGTATTCCACGCCGGGACGTCCTTCCCATTCCTTCCACGTAATGGACTCTTTTTGCGATGTCCCCATCACCTGCCGTACCGATGCCCCTATTTTTTTGCCAAGCTCGGTGGTGGAGCCATCCAGATTGACGAAAACGGTGGGACGGTCGATATTCGCATCGGAAAACGCGTTGCTGTGCACCGAAACAAACAGGTCATAACCAGCCGACGATTTGCCTCGCTGATACACAGGCATGTCAACCTCCTGCTGACTGCGGGTCTGTCCGACGGTGATGCCATACTGCTCCAGCGCCGCCTGCAGTCTGTGCGACAGCTCCCATGTCATCACCGATTCATAGTATTCCGGAAGAATGGGAGAGCGGTTCTGCTTCCCGAAATGCCCCGCATCTAACATGATCTTCATTTTGATATCTCCTCCTTTTCTCTCTGTTATTCAGAATATGTCAAAGCGGGCAAAGGGTTCTCACCCGTTTCCAAAGCAAAAAGCACCCGCCGTCGAACCGTGTGACGGCGGGTATCGGCATACAATGCCTGCATACAAAGCGAGAGCGCGTCGGTTTTCCGGGACCGACGCGCTCTTATCAGGTTATTTGGCAAAGCCCTTTTGCCAGCCCGAGCACTTGTAATAGATGAAATAGATGATCGAGCTGATGGTCCATGTGATGGGATAGGCAAGGAAGAGCAGACGGATATCGTGACAGATGCGCATGGCAACCGTAATGTAGCAAATACGGAAAACGCACCAGACCGACAGCATGATCAGCATGGGCACCACCGCGCGCCCCGAGCCGCGACAAATACCCGCGATGCAATGGGAAAAGGCAAGCAGGAAGAAGAACAGAGCTTCCACATGACACTGCTGTGCCCCGATGCGAATGACCTCGGGATCACGGTCGAAGGCGGCGATGAGATATCGTCCGCCGAAAAAAACGATAAGACCTATAAACTCTGCCAAAAGGAGGCACATAAGAATGCCGAAGCGCGCGCCATTTTGCACCCGTTCGGTTTTTCCCGCGCCCATATTCTGCCCCACATACGTGGTAAGCGCCATGGAAAAGGACGTGATGGGCATAAAGGCGAAGCCCTCGATCTTGGAATAACTGCCGCAAGCCGCCATGGCGTCCTTTCCGAAGGAATTGATGTTGGTCTGCACCAATACATTAGCTAAGGCGATGACCGAATTCTGCACGCCCGTGGGCAGTCCGTAGCGAAGGATCTCACCCGCCATGGCGCCGTTTAAGCGGAGGCGGCGCAGGGAAACGGTGTAAATTTCGCCCTTTCGCATCAGGTGCCGCAGGCAGAGAAGCGCGCTCAGTCCCTGCGAAATGGTGGTAGCGACGGCGGCGGACGCAACGCCCTGTCCTAGCGCACCCACAAACAGAAGATCGAGCACAATATTCAAAAGAGAGGAAAAGATCAGGTAATAAAGCGGACGGCGGCTGTCGCCGAGCGCGTTCATAATCCCCATGAACACGTTATACAGGATAATGGCGGGCGTGCCGACAAAATACCACCGAAAATAGGAAATGGACTGCGGCAGAACAGCAGAATCGGTGCCCATGAGCCTCAGAATCTGCGGCGACAGCAGAACGCCCGCCACACATAAGGTCACGCCCGAGATTAAGCCGAGCAGGATTCCCGTGTGAATGGCGACCGAGACCTTTTTCTCATCCTTTGCTCCGAAATACCGTGAGATCACAACGCCGGCGCCCATGGCGGCTCCCGCAAAGAAGCTGACGAAAAGAAAAATCAGATTTCCGGACGAGCTGACCGCCGCCAACGCCTCCTTGCCCCGAAAGTTTCCCACCACAAGAGAGTCCACCGAGTTGTACAACTGCTGAAAAAGCTGGCTGAGGAAAACCGGCAATGCAAAGCTGATCAGGGTACGACGATAATCGCCCTGCGTCAGATCCTTGGTTCCCACACTGCCCGCAGTATGTGCCGAAGCCGATACCTGCTCCGCGTTTTCTTTTGTTTGTTCCATTTCTGTTAACTGATCCTTCCCTTTCGTCAAAAGCCGACGAGGGGTATTATAGCACATCCCGTCAAAACATGCAAGCACTCTTTGAAAATTCGTGATTGGGTTACAATGGACGGAAATTTTGTCCTTTCCATCCCGCATCAGATTACGGACAAACCAGCTATATACGGCGCGATACGGCACATGCTCTCTTTTTTCGGAGGGTCTGTGCAGACTTCGCGCCCCGCGTCGGAGCGC
>USTB01000104.1 GCA_900557635.1 uncultured Eubacteriales bacterium | reverse complement strand
CCGTGATATCGTACACCACGCGGTTAATGCCGCGAACCTCATTTGCAATGCGGGAAGCGACGCGAGAGAGGAGTGCATGAGAGAGGTGCGCATACTCGCAGGTCATAAAGTCGTTAGTCTTAACGGCGCGGAGTGCAACGGTATAGTCATAGGTACGTCCGTCGCCCATAACGCCGACAGAGCGGCAATTGGTGAGCACCGCAAAATACTGATCGGGTTTCTGGCGAAGATGTCCGACCTCCTGACGGAAGATATAGTCCGCCTCGCGCAGGATATCGAGCTTTTCGCGCGTGATCTCTCCGATAACACGAATCGCAAGTCCTGGACCCGGGAAGGGCTGACGTCCGTAAAGCTCGCGCGGAAGTCCGAGCATTCTGCCGACCTGACGAACCTCATCCTTAAACAATCCGCGAAGCGGCTCCACCACGCCCCCGAAAGGGAGATCCTTCGGAAGCCCGCCGACATTATGGTGGCTCTTAATGGTTGCCGCCTTACTGTTGCCGGATTCAATGACATCGGGATAAATGGTTCCCTGCGCCAGATACTTCACGTCCTTGCCGTATTTCTTTGCCTGCGCGGCAAAGACCTCGACGAACTCCTTACCGATAATCTTACGCTTTGTCTCAGGATCGGAAACGCCCTTGAGCTTTTCCAAAAACTGCTCGGAGGCATCCACGCGGACGAAGCGCAGATCGCGCTTGGAAAACGCCCTCTCGATTTCCTCGGACTCATTTTTACGCATGAAGCCGTGATCCACATAAATGCAGATAAGGTTCTTGCCGATTGCCTTAGAAAGCAGTGCGGCGCAAACCGAGGAATCGACGCCGCCGGACAGACCGAGGAGCACCTTGTCATCCCCGATCTGTTCGCGCAGGCGCTCCACCTCGCGGCGAATGTAGTCGGACATGTTATAATCGCCCTTGGCATGGCAGACATCGAACAGGAAATTGCGCAACATCTTCATGCCGTTGGGAGTGTTCTCCACTTCGGGATGGAACTGAACGCCGAAGAAGCGGCGGGAGGTGTCCATCATACCGGCGTTGGGACAGTGATTACTGTGTGCCGTAGTACGGAAGCCGTCCGGCAGGCACACCACCTGATCGCCGTGGCTCATGAGCGCTTGCTGTGCGGTATCCAGCCCCGTAAACATGGGACAGGTGACATCCACATCCACCGAAATTCTGCCGTATTCGCTGAAACCGCAGGGCTTGACCTCGCCGCCGAGCATGTGGGTCATCATCTGCATTCCGTAGCAAATGCCGAGAAGCGGAACGCCAAGCTCAAACACACCGGCATCGCACCGCGGAGAATCGGGCAGATAAGCGCTGTTCGGTCCGCCCGTAAAGATGATACCGATGGGGTTGATGTCGCGGATCTCCTGCAGGGAGATGTCGCACGGCTTAATGATCGAATACACGTTGCACTCACGGACGCGGCGTGAGATCAGTTCCTTATACTGACCGCCGCAGTCCAGAATCAGTACGGTTTGGTTCCCAAGTTCCATATTTGCACACAGTTCCTTTCTCAAAGAAGGCGATTTGACGTTCGGTTCAAAAAATCTCGGGCGACCTCAAACGAGCGGTCGCCCCGAGCCTATATTCAGCGAATAATGATTTGATCGCGCTCAGCGCCGACAGAAACGTACTTGACGTAACAGCCGACCTTGTCCTCAATAAAGCGGACGTACTTCTGCGCGTTCTCAGGCAATTCCTCGAAGGAACGGCAACCGGAGATGTCCTCTTTCCAGCCGTCCAGATAAATCACATTGGGCTTTGCGCGCTCCAGAAGATCACCGTACGGGAACTCGGTCACAGTCTCGCCGTCCACGCTGTAGCTCTCGCAGACAGGGATCTTGTCCATACCGGAAAGCACGTCGAGCTTGGTCAGTGCCACCTCATCGGCGCCCTGCATACGGCAACCGTAACGGGAAGCAACGATATCAAAGCCGCCCACACGTCTCGGTCTGCCGGTCGCGGCACCGTATTCTCCGCCCGCACGGCGCAGTGCCTCGCCCTCGTCGCCGAACATTTCGGCAGTGAACGGACCCTCGCCCACGCAGGTGGAATATGCCTTCATGATGCCGATGGAGCGATCCAGCTTGCAACCGGGGATGCCCGCACCGATGGGTGCATATGCGGCAATGGTGGAGGAAGAGGACGTGAAGGGATAAATGCCGAAATCAATGTCGCGCAGTGCGCCGAGCTGTGCCTCGAACATGATCTTCTTGCCCGCACGGTTGGCGGCGTCGAGATATGCACCGGTGTCACAGATATAAGGAATCAGAGGCTTACCGTAGGTCTCAAGCCAGGAAACGATCTCATCCACGGTCACAGCGGGGGCGCCGTATGCATTGTGAATGGTCAGGTTCTTCCAATCCACGATGCCCTCGAGACGCTTCTTGCAGTATTCGGGCTGGAGAAGATCGCCGATCTTCAACGCCTTCTTCAAATACTTATCGCCGTAAACGGGAGCGATGCCTCGGCGGGTAGAGCCGAACTTGGCGTCGCCGAGGCGATCCTCCTCCAGACAGTCCTGCTGAACGTGATAAGGCAGACAGATCACGGCGCGGTTGCTGATTTTCAGGTTATCGGGCGTAATGACGATGCCCTTTTCGCGCAGACGCTGGATCTCACCGCACAGATGCTGAAGATCCACCACCATACCGGCTCCCATCACGCAAACGACCTCGGGACGGAGAATGCCGGAGGGAAGCAGATTCAGAATGAACTTACCTCTTTCGTTGATGACGGTATGACCGGCGTTGTTGCCGCCCTGATACCGAACCACAATATCCTGATCGCGGGAGAGAAGGTCGACCATACGTCCCTTGCCTTCGTCACCCCAGTTGATACCTACAATTGCTGATAACATAAGAATAACCTCCGAAGAATGCGAAAGTTTGTGAAAGCGCGAAGCACACGGACTTCGCCGACGCTTTCCGAACTATTATAGCCTATTATGGACTTCCTTGTCAACAGATACGGACGTTTTTTTGAAAAAAAGACACTTTTTCCCAACATATCGGCGATATCCGCGCAAAAGCGCCGCCCGAATCGCCTCGTCCCGCTCCTGTGCTACTGCGTGAAACGCGCACATATACATAGTATAATCATAAAACAATGTACCGACGCAGGGGTGAGGGCTTGAAACGAATTGAGCAATATGTGGCAAACGGACTGATGCTGACCGGAGTCGGGCTTCTGCTCCGTTTCGTCGGCGTTCTGTGGAACGCATGGATCGCGGGGAAATTGGGTGAAAGCGGGATCGGTCTGTTTTCCCTGATCACATCGGTGTATGGCCTTGCCGTGACCTTTGCGGTGTCCGGCTCCGCATTCGCCTGTTCGCGGCTGACGGCAAGTGCGATCGGCGCGGGACGGCAGGAGCGGCTTCGCGGCATATCCCTGTGCTGTATGTGCTACGGACTGCTTTTCGGCATCGCGTCTGGCGCCGTCCTGTATCTGACCGCCGTGCCCATCGGCATGTCATGGCTCAACGACGCACGCACCGTCTCGTCCCTGAGAATGCTCTCGTTCAGCCTGCCCGCCGTCTCGGTGTCATCTGCCCTGTCAGGCTATTTCACGGGGGTGCGGCGGCTGGGAAGAAGCACCGTAGTCTCGGTCGCGGAACAGCTTGTGGGGCTCACGGTGACGGCGATCGCGGTCATACGGATCCCGCAGGGCAATCTGGAATTGTCCTGCCTTGCACTGTGCCTCGGGTCGGTGACAGGCTCGCTGTTTGCGCTGTGCGGTGAATTGTGGGTGTGGAAACGGGATACCGATCGGCTTCCGTCCGCATCGGATCGGAGGAGGAACGGCGGGATCCTCGGGTCGGTGCTGAAAACCGCACTGCCCATCGCGGTCAGCGCATATCTGCGCTCGGGACTGCTCACGGTGGAGCATCTGCTCATTCCCGTCGGACTTCGGCGAAGCGGTGCGGATGCCGAAAATGCGCTCGCCATGTACGGCATCATCCACGGCATGGCGTTTTCGGCGGTGCTCTTCCCGCAGGCATTCACGGCGGCATTCACTTCCCTGCTCGTTCCCGAAATGGCGGAGGCACAGGCGCGCGGGGACACAGGGTTTATCCGTCGGAACTGCGCACGGGTACTGCGGTTTACGCTCCTGTTTGCCTTTCTGTGCGCAGGACTGCTCATCTGCTTCTCGGACAGCATCGGACGTCTGCTGTTCCAAAGCGAACGCGCCGGAAATTATATCCGGATTCTTTCCGTGCTCATACCCGTCATGTACCTTGACAGCGCCGTGGACCACGTGTTGAAAGGCTTGGGAGAGCAATTCTATTCCATGTGCGTGAACATTGCGGACAGCGCCTGTTCCGTAATCGGCGTATGGGTGCTTCTCCCCAAGTACGGCATTGTGGGATACCTCTGGGTCCTCTTCTTCTGCGAAATCCTGAACGCAAGCCTCAGCGTGGCGCGTCTATT
>USTB01000103.1 GCA_900557635.1 uncultured Eubacteriales bacterium | reverse complement strand
GTTATTTTCCTGCATATTCCACCAAGGTGTCAACCACTGCTAAAATCCGATTTTGTTCCTCCGGCGGGAGCTTTTCAATTTTTTCGGAAAGACGGTTGGCACGGATTTGGTATCCGTTGGCAACCTCATCACAGAACAAATCGTCTGCAGTACAGCCGAGGCAATTGATGATCATGATTAAGGTCTCGATTTGGACACGGTAAACGCCGCGTTCAATTGCGGAAAGATGATTTTTGCCGATTCCGAGCTTTTCTGCCGGAACCTCCTGCGTCATTTTATTCTTTTTCCGTTGTTCTTTGATACGCCGACCAATCGATTTCTCTATCAATTTTATTCCATCTCCTCATCGGGATACCATTATTGTGACAAAACAACACGGAACAACACACCGTGCCGCGATTACAGGAATCGCAGTACAAGTTAAAAACGAAATTTCAGCCTTCCAGTTGCCGTTTTCGCATGGCGGACCAATTGACAAAGCCGTAAATGTCGTTTGCCAGAAACATGAAAAAGCAAAGTGTGACCGAAAGATAGGAGGCGTCCTCGATGGTGGCGAGCGTCCAGAGAATGATGAGGACGACGTCATTTGCGGCATAGGAGACCGCATAAAAGGCACTGCGACGGAAGGTGAGATAGACGGCTAAGAAGCTGGTGGCAACCGACACCGTACTGAAGAACAGATTTGCCGTATCAAGTGCCCGAAGAACGAACCAGAACAGAACGGTCACGAGCGCGGTGAAGGCAAACATGAATGCAATTTCCGTGCGGCGGAGGCTGTTCACCTGCACCTCGGCGCGTTTGCCTTTATACGGATGGCGGAGCCATGCGATCAGCGCGATGATCGCCATAGGCATGGACATGCCGAGGTATGTGATCATTTCCCCGTAATAGGAAAAGGTATAGGAAATGATGCCGTAGATGATGCTGAACACCACCATAAGCACCTGTCCTACGGGGTTTCCCTTAGCATTGAAGATGAGGGCGGTGGCGCCGACCAGTGAAGCGATCAGCGTGAGAACGTTTTCACGGTCGAGCAGAAAAAAAGATACCGTGATGATCAGAACCGACAGGCTCCACAGAAGCAGTTCTCCGCGCGTAAAATAAGATGTGATGCGTTTGACTACGGACTTCATGACCGTTTTCCTCCGAAACAAAAATAAAAGCACCCGTGAACACATCTTCCAAGACCTAACGATGTGCAGACGAATGCAAATGCATTTCCTACCCGGTGGCAGTGATTTTTAGTAAAAGGGTTAATAAGGGAAAAGGGAAGAGGGGAAGTGAAAAGTGAAGAGTGAATAGTGAAGAAGTAAGAATCCTGCACTGATGTGCAGGATTCTTGGCCTGCCCGAGCGGATTCGAACCGCTGACCTTTAGAGTCGGAGTCTAACGCGCTATCCAGCTGTGCCACGGGCAGATATACCGTACAACATGATCATTATATCACGAATATGTCCGTTTGTAAAGAGATTCCGAAGGAAAAGATGAAAAAATACTTTACGAACCCGAGGAAATGTGATACAATAAAAAGAGTCCGAGCAGAAAATCGGCTAAGAACTGACAAAAAACGGAGGCTGACGCATGGCAGACAGAAAACACACCCCTGTATTCGATCTCATATCCGCTTCTGCCGCGGAAACGGAACGTGCGGGTGCCGCGTTCGCCGCGCAATTGCCGCGAAATGCGGTCACGTTTGTCGCTATGTACGGAGATCTCGGCGCGGGAAAGACTGCGTTTGTACGCGGGATGGCGTCGATCCTCACGCCCGACGCTTCGGTATCCAGCCCCACCTATGCGCTGGTGAACGAATACCGCACGGCGGGCACGGTCTTATATCATTTCGATATGTACCGCATTACCGACGAGGACGACCTTTTGTCCCTTGGCTTCTACGATTATTTCACGCCCGACCGACGCACTCCCACCTGTGTGATCGCCGCCGAATGGTGCGAAAACATCCCGTATGCCCTGCCCGAGGTCTATTATCGGGTTGAGATACAGAAGCGGGACACGGACAGCAGACGGATCACGGTCTGTCGGATCGGTGCGGCGGAAACGGACGTTCGGTGATCGGACTGTTACAAAATGAAAGAAAGCAAAGGACGGATAACGGATATGCTGACACTTGCGGTTGATACCTCTGCCGTCACGGCGACGGCGGTACTGGCAGACGGCGACGCTCTGATCGCACAGACCTCTGTGGACGGTGCGAAAACACACAGCGAGACCCTTCTGCCTGCGGTCGCGCAGATGATGGAGTCCGCGCACATTCTGCCGCAGGACATCGAATTGTATGCCTGCACCGTCGGTCCCGGCTCTTTTACGGGCATCCGCATCGGGGTATCGGCGGTCAAGGGACTGGCGTTCGGGCGCGGCAAGCCGTGTGTGGCGCTGTGCTCGGTCGATGTTCTGGCAGAGAATCTGCGCGGCGTTCCCGACATTCTGGTCTGTCCCGTGATGGATGCGCGCCGCAACACCTTTTACAATGCGTTGTATCAGAACGGGGAAAAGCTGTGCGATACCCGTCTCATATCGGGCGAGGAGCTGTGCGCGGAGCTGGCACGGCGCGGCGAGCGGGTCTGCTTTGTGGGAGACGGCACGCATGCGCTGACGCGTGCGATGCAGGGAAGCGAATTCGTTATCCCTACGCCCGAGGTGCTCGTGCGTCCGTCCGGCTTTGCCGCGGCGCTGTGTGCGCAGAGAATGTATGACGAGGGCGTCGGCGTTTGCACCGATACTGCGCTCAAGCCCTTTTATCTGCGTCCGACCCAGGCGGAGCGGGAACGTCTTGCCGCTTTGGAGGGCGGGGAAGCGTGAAGCGCCCGTCCTGCCTTCGGCTTCGATATCATACTGCGAAAACGAAATGAATTACGCCCGATTTCGGGTACAGCATAAGAACTGAGGAGATAAATCATGAAGAAGATCATCGCACTTGCCGCCGATCACGGCGGATACGAACTGAAAAACAGAATCCGCGCACACCTGGAGGAGGCGGGCTATGTCTGCCGCGATTTCGGCACCGATTCCGCCGCGTCGGTTGACTATCCCGACTATGCACACCCGCTGTGTGAGGCGGTCGCCGCAGGGGAATGCGAACTTGGCATCTTGGTATGCGGAACGGGCATCGGCATGAGCATGGCGGCAAACAAGCATCGCGGCATCCGCGCCGCCTGCTGTTCGGACACGTACAGTGCGCGCCTCACGCGGGAGCACAATGACGCAAACGTGCTGTGCCTGGGCGGGCGCGTCGTGGGAGAAGGGCTTGCCCTCGATATGGTGGATCTGTTTGTGACCACGCCCTTTGCCGGCGGCAGACATCAGGCACGCGTGGATAAGCTCAACGCGCTGGACTGATTGCGCTGTCGGATATTTCCGTTTATATACATATTATATGTGCCGAATTGCAGAGAAAGCAGGCTTTCCGTTCCCCGGAAGGTCTGCTTTCTCTGTGTCTCGGGAGCGCCTAACAGGCGCTCTTTTTTCATATTTACGAAAAATTCACAAAAGCGTCTGTCAGGCTATTGCAATTTGGGGCGGAATGTTATATAATAACGGTGTGGCGGAAAGTGGTTCTTTGTGGAAGAAAAATCCATTTTTTAACCATCTACGCCCAGAAATACCTGAATTTACCGGAAAGGAGTGCAGATGTTCCGTGATTGTCGGTGAATATTCTCATACGCTCGATGCAAAAAACAGAACCATTCTTCCTGCAAAACTGCGGGAACAGCTGGGCGACGTCATTCGTCTGGTGCGCGGCATGGAATCCTGCATTGCCGTTTATCCGGAGGAAGCATGGCAGGCATTTGCCAAACGGGTGGATTCCCTGCCCGAAGCCGCAAGCCGTCATGTAAAAATGGCGATCTTCTCGTCGGTATCCGATCCGCTCACGCCCGATGCGCAGGGAAGAATCCTGATCCCCGCCAAGCTCAAGGCGCACGCGGGGCTGAAGAAGAATCTTGTCACCATCGGTATGTCCAATCATGCCGAGATCTGGGACGAGGATGAGCTGAACACCGTGATGAGCAGTGTGAGCGATGCGGATGTGCTGGAAATTCTGAAAGGTCTGGATTTCTGATGGACGAAGCGAAGATTCGGTTTTCTCACCGTCCCGTCATGCTTGACGAATGCATTGAGGGTCTTTGCATCGTGCCGGACGGTCTGTATGCGGACTTTACGGCGGGCGGCGGCGGTCATTCGAGCGCCATTGCCGAGCGCTTGAAGCTCACCAAGGCCACGGTCGGCAAGTGGCGCGCTCGGTTCATTGAGCGGCGCATTCCTGGTCTGTACGACGACGTGCGCCCCGGCAAGCCGCGCACGATCGACGACGAGCGCGTGGCGAAGCTGATCAATACGACTCTGCACACCAAGCCGGCCGACGGCTCGACGCACTGGAGTGTGCGCTCGGTGGCCGCTGAGACAGGCATCTCCAAGACCAGCGTCGCGCGTTACTTCCAGCTCTTTGGGCTGCAGCCGCACCGCACTGAAG
>USTB01000102.1 GCA_900557635.1 uncultured Eubacteriales bacterium | reverse complement strand
AACGCTGCGGCGTTTTCTTCCCATGTGCCGAGCAGTTCCTTGTGGGAAACGTAGATTTTGCCCTCGGGCATTTCCACCGAGCGGATGACGGTTCGGATGGTGTCGCCCACCGAAAAGCGATCCTTCGGATGTGAAATTCTTGAAACCGAAATGCAGTCGATGGAGAGCAGGGAAACGATTCCGCATCCGATATCCACAAAAGCGCCGAATTGCTCCATGTGCGTCACGCGGGATTCCACGATGTCTCCCGGGATGAGATCGGCAAGGTAGTTATGCAGACATGCATACTGCGCCGCGCGGCGCGACAGAACGGCATAAGGACCGGCGGCGTCCTGTCGGATGCCCATGACGCAAAAGCATATGGGCTTTCCGACCCTTGTGATGACGGCGATATCCTTGGGCGGCGCGCCGTCCGGCGTCAGTGCCGCTTCCTCGCGCGGGATGATGCCCCGCATGCATCCGAGATCCACCTGCAGGGTCATGGAGCGGTCGCACATCACCGCCATGCCCTCAATGATCTTGCCGGTGGTCGCGGCGCGCTCCAAATTGCTCTCGCTGGAAAGGATCTCGCGGTTTTCGGGCGTGCCGATCAGCATTCCCTCCGGACGGTATTGCACTTTTCTGCATTCTCTCATGGTATCCGTATCCCTTTCTTTCGGCGTAGGATCGTTGTCCTCACTTTTTTGCGGTGCCGCATCCCGTGCCGCACTGCTTTATTTTCATTCTATTACGCAAGACGGACAAATATACCGCGCGGAGAGAAGCGCGCAAAACCGACACGGCAGACGAAAAAAAGACCGCCGACGGAGGATGATTCCGTGCGACGGTCTTTTTGAAATCGGGGGAGAACGGTGCGTATCGTAGCTCACAGAGATTCTGCCTGCGCGATCCAGACAGCGCCGCTGGCATCGCTCGGCATACGCCAGTCGCCTCTGGGGGACAGGCAGACCGAACCGACCTTCACGCCGTCCGGCATGCAGGAGCGCTTGAACTGCTGAGAGAAGAAGCGGCGGTAAAAGGCGACGAGCCACTTTTTGATGATATCCGGATCGAATTCGTGGTCGAAGGCACGGCAGGCAAGACGGTAGATCTTGGCAGGCTCGAAGCCGAAGCGGAGAACATAGTACAGGAAAAAGTCATGAAGGAGATACGGTCCCACCAATTCCTCGGTACACTGGGCAATGGTTCCGTCCGCAGACGGCGGCAGAAGCTCGGGACTGATGGGGGTGTCGAGCACGTCGGTCAGAATTTCGGAGGCAGCAGGGAACAAGCCGCATTCCATAATGCTGTCGATCATCCAACGGATCAGGGTCTTGGGAATGCTTGCGTTGACACCGTACATGCTCATGTGATCGGCGTTGTACGTGCACCAACCCAAGGCAAGCTCACTCAGATCGCCCGTTCCCACGACCAGACCGCCGACGCGTCCCGCATAGTCCATGAGTACCTGCGTGCGTTCGCGCGCCTGTGCGTTTTCATAGGTGAGATCGTGCTTTCCGGGGTCTTGCCCGATGTCGGAAAAGTGGGTATTGACCGCGTCCGCGATGCGGATGGTCTCGGTGGTGACGCCGAGCGCCTCCATGAGCTTCACGGAATTGCGGAAGGTGCGTCCTGTTGTGCCGAAGCACGGCATGGTGATGCCCACGGTTTCGGACGCCGGCAGACCGAGTTGGCGCACCGCCTCCGCGGAAACCAGGAGCGCAAGGGTGGAATCCAAGCCGCCGGACACGCCGACCACAGGCTTGCATCTTGTGACCTCCAGACGCTTTTTCATCCCTGCCACCTGCATCTGGAAGATACTGCAGCAACGCTCGCGGCGATCCTTTTCCCCGTGCGGCACAAAGGGCGTGCGGGAGACGGGATAGAGGGTGCCGTCGCTCGTGGGGAGATTGTCCGCGTTGTCGATGCGGACGGTGCGCACGGGTCTGCCGTAGAGGGCGGCGGACTGTGCAAAGGTCTTGATCTTGCAACGGTCGGCGCGGAGCTTTCCTACGTCGATATCGCTGACCGACAGATAATCCGAAGCAATGGTCTCCTCGTTTTCGGTCAGCACCGTGCCGTTTTCGGCGATGACGGTGTGACCCGAGAAGATAAGATCTGTAGTGGATTCCTTCCCGCCTGCAGAGCAGTAGACGTACGCGCACAGACAGCGCGCCGACTGCTGAGAAACCAGATCCCGACGGTAGCGCCGCTTGGAAATGGTCTCGTTGGAGGCGGAAAGATTGCAAAGCACCTCCGCACCCGCCAGAGCCAGGAGGTTTCCGGGCGAAACGGGCGCCCAAAGATCCTCGCAGATCTCCACGCCGAGACGGACGTCTCCCAAGGTGAAAATGAGATCGTTGCCGATGGGGATATCGGTGTCGGACATGCCCGAAAGTCCCAGATCCACGGCATCGACGGTGCGGCGCGTGAGCTGAACGGCGCTCTCAAACCAGCGCTTTTCGTAAAATTCGTTGTAGGTGGGGATCATGGTCTTGGGAACGATTCCCGCGATCCTTCCGTGGTAAAGAAGGACGCCGCAGTTATACAACTGCCCGTCGATCGTCAGCGGCAGACCCACGAGCGCGGCGAAGCTACGCTCCTTCCACGCCTCGGCACAGCGCTCCAGTCCGCGGCATGCGGCAATCTGCAGGGGGCGCTGAAAAAAGAGGTCGCCGCACGTGTACCCCGTGATGCAAAGCTCGGGAAACACGATGATATCGGGGCGGGACTGCGCCTCGCACCGATCCGCCAGCGCAAGCATGGCGTCCACGTTTGCGTCCGGATTTCCCACGGTCACATCCGGAACCGCACAGGCGCATCTGAGATAATCGTACATGGGCTTTATCTTCCTTTACGTTCCAAAAGATCCTGCTTGACATCCCACAGCTTCCAGGAAAGGTCAACATAGTAATTGTGGGGGTTCTCAAAGCGTTTTACCTCGTCCCACAGTGTGTCCACCTGCTGTGCACAGTATGCACGGATGGTCTCGGTGTCGGGACGGTCATACACGCAGACACCGTTTCGGAAAACGGGAACCTGCAATTCTCTTGCCACAAAGTCGGTGACGGTCTTTTTCTTCCAGGTGTAGTCGGGGTCGAAAATGGTGAGGGGCTGTGACGGGTCGAGCACCTCGTCGTACACCGTGATATAGTCGGCGATCGCCTTCACGCTGTCCTTTTCGTACAGGCGGTACAGCTTCTTAAAATGGGGATTCGTGATCTTTGCGGGGTTTTCGCTGATCTTGATCTTCGGGATCACGTTGCCGTTCTCATCCTCCAAGGCGACCAATTTGTATACACCGCCGAAAACGGGGTCGCTCTTGGAGGTGATGAGGCGTTCGCCCACGCCGAAGGCATCAATCTGCGCGCCCTGCAGGAGAATGTCGCGGATGATATATTCGTCCAGAGAATTGGAAACGACGATCTTGCAATCGGGAAGTCCCGCCTCGTCCAGACGCGCGCGGATCTTCTTGGTCAGATACGTGATATCGCCCGAGTCGATGC
The DNA here is from genome assembly GCA_900557635.1 of uncultured Eubacteriales bacterium. Next base: position 1,007 of record USTB01000102.1, on the reverse strand, counting down.
GGATGGAGCACTTTGTGATGCCGTGCTTTTGGAATGCGCGGATGGCGTTGGGCAGTCCGGAATCCAGCACGTCGTAGGTGTCGATGAGCAGGCAGGGATTCTCCGGATACAAGGTGCAGTAGGTGTCGAACGCCATGAATTCATCGTCGAACATCTGTACCCAGGAGTGTGCCATCGTGCCGCCGGCATACACGCCGTACACCTCGTCCGAGATCGTGCAGGCGGTGCCGGCGCAGCCGCCGATGTAGGCAGCGCGCGCGCCGAGGATCGCACCGTCCGCGCCCTGTGCGCGGCGGGAGCCGAACTCGAGCACCGTGCGGCCCTGTGCCGCGCGGCAGATGCGGCTGGCCTTCGTGGCAATCAGGCTCTGGTGGTTGATCTGCAGCAGCAGATACGTCTCCACAAGCTGCGCCTGAATGGCTGGGGCGCGCACTGTGATGAGCGGCTCACGCGGGAACACGGGCGTACCCTCCGGCACGGCCCAGATATCGCCCGTGAAGCGGAAGCCGCGCAGATACTGCAGGAACCCCTCGTCAAACATCTTCCGGCTGCGCAGATACGCGATGTCGTCCTCGTCAAAATGAAGCTGCTGCACGTACTCGATCGCCTGCTCCAGACCCGCCGCGATGGCAAAGCCGCCTTCATCGGGCACCTTCCGGAAGAACAGATCAAAGTATGTGATCTTGTCCTGCATGCCGCTTTTGAAGTAGCCGTTCGCCATGGTCAGCTCATAGAAATCGCAGAGCATGGTCAGGTTGATATTCGGATTCGTCTGCATGATGTTTTATTTTCCTTTCATATACGAATTCCCGACGAAGCATTCATCCGGAATCCTAATAGGTCTTTCCATCTGCGCCTACTATATCATATTATTTCCCATCCGCCAACCGTCTGGCGCGGACAAATTTGCTTTTTTGCTCTTCTATAAGGCCATATTTCCGCGAAAGCTCGCCCGCGAAGGCAAGAAGCGCCTTGCCGTCTCCCCGCGTGAGCTCAAGCTCCAGCTC
>USTB01000101.1 GCA_900557635.1 uncultured Eubacteriales bacterium | reverse complement strand
CGCCGTTAGCCTACGTCACGCACCCCTATTTCAGCCGCACGAACCGTCATTTTTGCAGTCACCAGAATACGCCGTACCGCCCCGACGATACCCCTCTGCCCGTCGCCGTGCAAAAGGACAATGTCCTCCGCATCACGCACCCGCTGTGCCGCATGTACTTTGAGCACGGTGCATTCTGGCATCGGAATCTCTTTATCAACGCACTGCGCCGTCTCCACGGCAATATGCCCGTGGACTGCTCTCTGCCGAGCATGGGGCGCGTATTCCTGCGCCGTCAGGCAGAAAAATCCCGCTATTGTCTTCATATGTTATATGCATCTCCCGTTCAGCGCGGCGATGTGCAGATCATCGAGGACATCCCCACACTGCACAATGTGGCGGTGACCGTGCGGGTCGCTGAGCCTGTGTCCCATGTCCGACTTCCCCTGCGCTCCGAGGAAATCGCGTTCCGACGCGATCCGCACACGGGCGACGTAACCTTCTCGCTTCCCGAGCTTCATGGGCATGAGCTGATCACGCTCGATTACGAGGTGTAAAGCCATGGAAAGCAGAAACAGAAAAACGGCATCGCGCTGTGAGGACTGCCTGTATTACGATACAGACGATGAAACGGGCGCGTATGACTGTCAGCTTGATCTTGACGAGGACGATATGGTGCAGTTTCTGAACCGCAACACCGCATCCTGTCCCTACTATCGGTACTACGACGAATACAAATCGGTGCAGAAGCAGAACTGAACCGCACTTTGCCCCAGGCATGCAAAAGGATGCAGACGAATGACCGTCTGCATCCTTTTTACGTCATGCACGAAATGTGCTTATGCCTCCAGGCACAGAAGCAAGCCCATTTTGAATTTCGCATTTGCCTTGACCGAGTGGCGTCCGCCCTTGGCAAAATGGAAATTTTCGCCCGCATGAACGGTGTATTCCTTCCCTTCATAGCCGATCACCGCTTCGCCGTCGAGTGCAAAGATCAGCGCCTCGCCCGGTGCGGCATGCTCGGAAAGTCCCGTTCCCGCATCAAACGCCATAATGACAAATTTCATTTTATCGTTATGCACCACGTCCATATTAACGATCTTGCCCTCCTGATACGGCACAAGACCTGCCAGTGAAAATACCTCGCCTGCATAAATATTCTGATTCATTTTGTCTGTCCTCCCAATCATGATTTCTGTATATACGGAATCGGTCTTTGTCCGGATACCTACGGGAATATCTGTGGGGGTGAAGAAGCCGTCGCCCGCACCCACGGTCGCGCGCGTTTCGTTGAAGTATATCTCGATCTCTCCGTCCGACGGAAGGATGAGCTTATAATAAGGATACATTTCCGCACTGATATCGGTGTTTTCCGCCAAGGAATAATAGGCGATGCCGCCGTCCGCGCCCGACGTCAGCTCGCGCGAAACGGTGCAGAACGGAACGGGCGGGTTATCCGCCGCTATGGAAAAGACCTCGCCGACCTTCTCTTTCATGTCCGACCTCCGTGTCATATATTTTTATGTCCGCACCCGATAGGATGTCCCGACCTTGCGCGGTTCATCCGTCGGGCGTTCACAAGCCGAATTTTACGGTGATGCGGTTCAGTATTTTGCCGATCGGTTTGGCAAGCACCGCAAGAAACAGGGCGTTCGACCACATATAGGTCGCGGTGACGTACAGGGCGGATGCGCATGCGCTCAGATATCCCGCCCAGTGGAAGGTGCCGTACATGCTGACGGTCGTCCAAATGTCCATGATACCCGAATACAGAACGCCCGAAAGCACGCCGCACAGAATGAGTGAAATCCAGCTTTTTTTCAGCACCTTGGAAAGCGCGCCCGCGATCAGCCCGATCATACCCCATGCAAGCATCTGAAAGGGTGTCCACGGTCCCTGCCCGAAGTAGAAATTCGAGATCAGCGCCGAAAGCGCGCCTGTCATAAAGCCCGCCTCCGAGCCGAAATAGATCGAGGTGATCATGACCATTGCCGTGACCGGCTTGAAGTGCGGCACGGCGGCAAAGGCAAAGCGTCCCGCAACGCTCAGCGCCACCATGATCGCAATGAGGACAAGACGCTTTGCATCGGCATCGGAGCGCTCAAAGCGGACAAAGAACGGCACCAGTGACAGCACCGCCACGCACAGCGTGATCCACGTATACTGCCTATCCGCAAACAGGAAGCACCCAGCTAACACCACGGCGGGAATGGCGACGAGAAAAACGATCAGCGGCAAACAACGGAAAAAGGGCGATGTGTCGTTCTTTTGCACTTTGTTTTGTTCCATGCTCACACTTCCTTCCCGTCCTGCGCCGACCGCGCATCATAAGAAAGGCAACGGGATACCACATCGTCACAGGTGACGGCTCCCCGCCATATCCGGCGCGCCATCCGACTGGCTACCGTGGTATAAAAGCTGTTGCCCGAGAAAAACTGCTCAGGGGAAGCGGCGGCAAGAACCTCGCCGTCGAAGAAGAGCGCACAGCGGTCTGCGTTTTCTGCGGCGAACTCCACATCGTGCGTCACCATGAGCAGGGTCAGACCGTCACGGCGAAGCTCGGACAGGAGGGCTTGCAGATTGCGTTTGGAATAGGCATCCAGTCCTTTGGTCGGCTCGTCCAGAAGCAGGACGCGCGGCTCGGACAAAAGCACCTTGGCGATGGCGCATTTCTGCTGTTCACCGCCGCTGAGGTCATACGGGTGGCGGTCGAGAAAATGCGTGATCCCCACGCGCTCCGCCATGTCGTTCACCCGCGCGGCGCATTCTTTTTTGGAAAAGTCGCGGGATTCGGGAATTTCCGCCAAGTCTGCCCGCACGGTATCGCGCACAAACAGGGTCTGCGGATTCTGCGGAAGGTATGCAAGACAGCCGCGATACAGCGAATTCCCGCGATAGTCGCGGATGAGCTTGCCGCATATGCGCACCTTGCCGCGATAGGCGCGGTTCAGCCCCGATATGACGTTCAGCGTGGTGGTTTTTCCGCTTCCGTTGCCGCCCAACAGGCAGTACAGCTCACCTGCATACGCCCGCAGGGACGCGCCGCGCAATACGTCGGGCAGATCGCGCTCGTAGCGGAACCAGACCTGACGCAATTCCACCGTCGGTTCCGCAGTCGGTTCGGGTGCGGAGAGAGGGACATCCGAGGGGTCGGGCGCATAGTGTGCGTTCAGGAAGTCCCTTCCCTCCCGTGCGGTCAGAGGACAGGTGCCGCCGTGATGCAGTGCGCCGAAGATACGGACGGCGCTCGGCAGTCCCGACAGCATGGGGTGGCGCGGATCGATCTCCCGCAGGCGCGTGCCGACCTCGCGCGGGTCGGCATAGACGATCGCCCGCCCGTTCTCCATCACAAGCACGCGATCCGCCAAGGGAAAGACCTCCTCCAAGCGATGCTCGGCAAGAATGATGGTCAGCCCCAGCTCACGGTTAAGCTTCCGCAGGGTTGCAATAAAGTCGGCGGCGGCAATGGGGTCGAGCTGACCCGTCGGCTCGTCCAGAATCAGGAGCTTCGGTTGCATGACCATGACCGATGCCAGGTTCAGAAGCTGTTTCTGCCCGCCCGACAATTCGTCGGTCTTGCGGCGAAACCAGTCCTGAATGCCGAAATAGCTTGCCATTTCCCCCACACGGAGGCGAACGGCGTCCTGCGGCACCCCCATATTCTCCAAGCCGAAGGCAAGCTCGTGCCACACCTTGTCGGTCACGATCTGCTCGTCGGGATTTTGCAGGACATAGCCGATGTCGCACGGGGGAACGGCGGAATCCGCATCGTCCTGCGCCGTGCCGCCAAAATACACGGTGCCGTTTTTCTCGCCCACGGGAGCTGTCTCCCGCTTGAGCAGGCGCAAAAGGGTGGTCTTTCCGCAACCCGATACCCCGCACACCACAATGAATTCGCCCTCGTTGACCGTGAGGCTGATGCCGTCAACGGCATTTTTCTCTCCTGTCTGACCTGATTCCTCCACAACGTTCCCGTCCACAGTGTAGCTGCCGTTTGAAGAAGGAAGGAAAGAAATCGACGGCTTTACATCAGCTGCCAAAAGATTGATGCCATTTAACACGATTGATGTCGTCTTTTGTCCTTCGGCTGATCTCAAGGTGACTTTCACGCTATCGCCGGCATCCATTTCTTTTTTAAAGAATCCCTGCGCCGCCGCAGTGGTTCCGTCGATCTCAACACTGCCTCCATTAACGACAGTAGTGTAAGAGAAAAAAATACTTGCCTTTACCGATTTGCTATTAGTAATCGTCAATGTGGTCTCCGCGGATTTTGCCGGCGCACAGCTCGTTTTATTACTTCCCGTGACCTCTCCTTTTATCTCCGTCCCACCGGCAGTCCAGCTCCCTGAGCTGTCTCCCGTAGAAGACAAGCCAATGAACGGATCTGCCAGCATTCCTCCCACTGTTTCCGTCGCTGCAGAAACCGTCGCTGCCGGCAGAAACCCGATGACCAGAAAGAGAGTCAGAAACAGCGACAGCGCACGTTTCAGCATGCCTTTCACCATATTATTACCTCCTCTTTTTTCTATTTCCTACACGTTTTG
>USTB01000100.1 GCA_900557635.1 uncultured Eubacteriales bacterium | reverse complement strand
GTGCGATGCGGGCGGTCTGTTCATCATCGGTACCGAGCGTCACGAAAGCCGTCGTATCGATAATCAGCTGCGCGGACGTGCAGGACGTCAGGGCGACCCCGGCGAATCCCGCTTTTTCCTCTCTCTCGAGGACGACCTCATGCGCCTGTTTCTTTCGGAAAACGTGGTCGCCATGGTCAGCCGTCTCGGTCTGCCGGACGATCAGCCCATCGAGTCCCGCATGCTGACCCGCTCCATCGAGAACGCGCAGAAGCAGTTGGAGGGCAATAACTTCCGCCGTCGGAAATACGTCCTGAGCTATGATGACGTCATGAATCAGCAACGCAAGGTCGTGTACGATCAGCGCCGCGAGGTACTGGACGGCGTGGACGTGCACGAAAAGATCGAGCATATGGTGGATACCACCGTGGAAAATACGGTCAACTCCTTCTGCTCGGGTGATGTAGCCGCCGACTGGAATCTCAACGAGTTGCGCAACTACTTCTTCGGTCTGCTCTGTACCGAGGACGATTTCAAATATACACCGGACGAGCTGGAACACCTCACCCGTGAGGATCTCATCGCCACCCTGTCCGAACGTGCGCATGCGCTGTACCGTCAGAAGGAAGAGATCTTCGGCGAACACATGCGGGATATCGAGCGCAAGGTCCTGTTGCGCAACGTCGACCTGAAATGGATGGATCATCTGGATGCCATGGATGATCTCAAGGAATCCATCAGCCTGCAGGCATATGCACAGCGCAATCCGGTCAACGAATACCGCATTGCCGGCGCCGACCTGTTCGACGAAATGATCGAGGCGATCCGCGAGGACACCGTCCGTATGATCCTTTCCGCTATGCCCACCGAGACCGTCAAGCGTGTTGAGGTCTCCAAGGTGACGGGAGAAGGCTTTGAGGGTGCGCCCGGGCAGAGAGCAAGCGGCAGTGCCGCTCCCGTTTCCCGTCCCGGTGTGCAGAAGCCCAAAAAGGTCGGAAGAAACGATCCCTGCCCCTGCGGCAGCGGCAAAAAGTATAAGAAATGCTGCGGCTTTCAGGCAGACGGGGATGACGGTGAATGAGCAAGCTCAAAATCAGTGACCGAAATTCGGGCATCAACGCCCTGTTTTTCGGCATGATGTTCTTGTTCTCGCCGTCGGTCATGCTGTTCGACCCGTTTCCCGATTTTATCGGCTATGCCTTTATGATCTACGGCTTGACCCGTCTGCGCGACCTTTCCCCCGAGCTGAGCACGGCACGGCGCGGCTTTGCCCGCCTCATGCTTCTGAGCCTGTCCAAGCTGATTTTGGCGTTCGTCAATCTCTTTCTGCTCGACGGCGGCTATCTTATGGTGCTCACCTTTGTGTATGCACTGGCTGACGGCGTGCTCGGCATCTTCGTCTTTCGCCACTTCTTCCTCGGGCTGTTTTACATCGGCTCCCGTTACGACGGCAATGCCCTGTTGAAATCGCTCGACACCTTTGCACGGTGGATGTATGCACTGATTATGGTCAATGCGCTTGCCATGTTCCTGCCTCAGTCCCTGTATCTGTGGTTCGACGAGGAGCTTGGCTATGTGCTCGCCTCCTATCAACTTCCCTTCTATCTGCTTTCCACCCTGCTGACCCTTGTGTTCGGCATCATCTGGCTTGTACAGCTTGTGCGGCTTTGGCGGGCTTCGGTCGGCGATACCGCATTCTGTGACAACATACAGAAGGACTACGCCGCGCGCGTTGCCCCAAAGACCGATGTGTTCCTCGGACGGCGACTGCGTGCAGGACTTCTGTGCTTCGGCTGGGCAATGGCAATGTTCTACGATTTCTATTTCGACGGCATCAATATCATGCCCGACGTCATAGCGGCTGTCCTTGCCTTTGTCGGCTTTGCCGTCATGCGGCGCGATACCCGTTGGGGCAGGCGCGGAATGATCCTGTCTGCCGTATGCGGTGCTCTCTCCTGCGCGGATTACGCCGTCAGCATCGTTATGGCGCGGCGGTATTATGACACGGGACTTTCGGTCACGCCGCGCGCCGTCTCTCAGATCCGCCTTTCCATCGTCATCGACGGGGTGTGCACGGCGCTGTCCGCGGCACTCCTGCTCCTGATTCTCTTCTGCTTTCAGGACATATCCCGACAGTATACCTCGCATAGGGTCACAGAGGATATGGAAACGGTCAAACAGCGCGACATTTCGACCCGCCGCTCATTTACCGGACGCAGCGTACTGCTTGCGGTCACGGGAACGGTTTCCCTGCTTTCGGGTGCCGTCAATTATGCCGCACTGTATTTTTTCCCGCAATACTGGGTATGGAACATCCTGCCGTGCCTCGCTTTTCTGCTCACGGCCATTTGGCTGGTCTCGACCCTGCGCGAATATTTGCTCAACCGCTATTTGTGATGCACTCTTCCTCTCTTGAATTCTAACTCAAATCTGCTACAGGAGATACGATATAATGACACACGTTTCCGTTCCGGTAAGCTACCGCCCCAAGCTCGATGTCTATCAGACCCAAATGGCGATCGAGGTCATCAAGACCTCTTTTCAGCACGTTCTCTGCAATACCCTTTCGCTCAAACGCGTATCCGCACCCCTGTTCGTTCGGGAATCCTCGGGGCTGAACGATAACCTCAACGGCACGGAGCGCCCCGTTGCCTTCGACATTCCCGCCGTCGGCACCGAGGCGCAGGTCGTTCACTCTCTTGCCAAATGGAAACGCCTTGCGCTCAAACGCTATCACTTCCTGCCCGGCGAAGGTCTTGTCACCGATATGAACGCCATCCGACGCGATGAGGACACACTGGACAACCTCCACTCGGTTTACGTGGATCAGTGGGACTGGGAAAAGATCATCACCCCCGAGCAAAGGAATCTCCAGTACCTCAAGGAGACCGTCCGCGGCATCGTGTCGGCTGTGTGCCGCACCAACGAAGCGCTCCGCGTAAAGTTCCCGCAACTGAACGCTGACATTTGCGAAAAGGTGTCTTTTATCACCACACAGGAGCTGGAGGACATGTATCCCGACCTCACCCCGTCCGAACGGGAAAACATTTATCTGCGTGAGCATAAGACCGCCTTTATCATGCAGATCGGCGCGCCGCTCCGCTCGGGCAAGCCGCACGACGGACGTGCACCCGACTATGACGACTGGTCGCTCAACGGCGACATTCTCTTCTGGAATCCGGTTCTGGGACGTGCCTTTGAGGTTTCATCCATGGGCATCCGCGTCGATCCCGACTCCATGTCCCGCCAGTTGACCATGGCGCATTGCGAGGAAAGACGGGACCTGCCCTTCCATAAAATGCTCCTCAACGGCGAATTGCCTCTCACCATCGGCGGCGGCATCGGACAGTCGAGACTGTGCATGCTTTTGATGGAATGCTGCCATATCGGTGAGGTGCAGTCCTCCATTTGGGACGAGAAGACCGTTTCCGCCTGCGAAAAGGCAGGCATCATGCTCCTGTAAGCCGCCTGAAATCTGTCCGAGCATCCTGCGGCAGCCACCGCGCGTCCGACACAGCTATTTACGCTGTTTTGCATAATCATTGATTCAGAAAGAATTCTTTGTCATGTCTGTTTTCGATCAACAATGCGAATACACCACAAACGGCAAGTATCGGTTCAATTACCTTCTCTCCCCACATAAAAGCTCAGATGCCGATTGGCTGACGGTTGCCTTTTCCGCCGCACGCGAGGGCGGTTCGAAGATCAAGCATCCGTATAATTTCATCCAGGCGCTCTCCGGTTTTCCCGTAAGCCACCTGAATATCCAGGATACCGTTGGTGGATGACGGCTGCTTTTACCTGTGCCATCATATGGATTTCACCTTGGCGGATGAGGTGTGCAATTTAATTCGGACGGTATGCCGCACGCGCAACATTCCCATGGATCACGTTATCACCGTCGGTTCCTGCAAGGGCGGCTTTGCCGCGGTCTACTTCGGTCTGCGGCTCTGCGTGAGACACATCATTTCCGCCGTTCCTCCCTTTTATCTCGGCACCTTCTGCCGCGACACCCACAATCATTACTGGGAGGATATGGTCGGTTCCGACTGCGATCCGGCGGAGGCTTTTCATCTCCTGAATCGGCAGATCTCCGATCTGATCCCGCAGGAGCCCAATACAAAACTCCATTTGCTCAGCTCCGAGCACGATAAGTTCTATCAGTCGCATTTCCTTCCCATGCTCGAATGCCTGAAAAAAACCGGATATGATAACTTCGACGTTACTGTCAACAATCGGATCAAAACCCATAACGGTATCAGCAACTATTCCCCTGACTTTGTTTGTTCCACGGTTTTTTTCGGTGCTGTACTGCCCCATGAAGATCACCCGTTGGGCGGACGATGTGATCAAGGTCACGTTGGATAAAGAACCGAAAAGTGATTTTACCATGACTTTAACGGACACCGACGGCACGAAGCACAGCTATTCTCTTCACAAAGGGGTGAACCGCCTGTTTATTCCGCGCTGGGGCGTTTACACGGCCTCCTTCTCTTATCCGGAGATCGGTCTGTCCTTTGCCTTCCGCGATGCCGTCCACGGTGCCGCCTCCTTTAAGACAGGCTTT
>USTB01000099.1 GCA_900557635.1 uncultured Eubacteriales bacterium | reverse complement strand
CAAAGGCTTCGTGTTAGACGTAGAAGTGACCGCAGGCAACGTACACGACAGCGTAACACGCAAACACAAAGTGCATTTCGTGGCAATGGACGCAGGATATCAAACTCCTTGGATCGCAAAGAAAACATTGGACGACGGCAAAATACCCGTTCTTCCCTATACCCGATATAACGGCAACCAAAACAGATATAAACCTTGGGAATACAGCTACGATCCTGTAAACGATACCTATACCTGCCCCGCAGGAGGCGTTCTCCGGCACACGACCACAGATAAGGATGGCAAACGGACATATCGCAGTACGCCGAAGGAATGTGTCAACTGCCCATGTAAGGCAAAATGCGGAGCCAACGAGAAAGGTCAAAAGGTATTTACAACGCACATTTGGCAGAAATATCCGGACTTGGTAGAACAGATACGAAAAACAGAGCGTGCAAAGAAGATTTATGCACAGCGCAAAGAGACGATCGAGCGGGTCTTTGCCGATGCAAAAGAAAAGCATGCAATGCGATATACACACCATAGAGGCTTGACCGCAGTCACAAGATGGGTCAGGCTTAAATATGTTGCCATGAATTTGAAAAAACTTGCGAATTGGAGTTGGAAGAACTCCTTTTTCTTACGGATAATGCTTGCTTTTGTATCTCAATATGCAGGAACCTCTGTTTTTTCCTAACGAAAACAGGGGTTCTTTGACAGGCTGCCCTCCCCGCCGTGCCCGATCGTTTCTTTTCGGATCGTGCCGCATGCGTCCCCTCGGGCACGGTGGGTGCGCAAGCGGGGGCCGAAGTCCCCGTTTGCGGGACGCGGGGCTTGGTCGATACCGAAAGATACCGTATGCAAGCCGCTGAAGGAGCATGCATACGATATCTCTGTTTGCGATATATGGTGTCGGTGTTCCGACAAAGTAGGTGCGCGTGTGTGTGCGTGCGCGCGTGTGCAAAAAATCAGTTCTGCGCCGCGTCTGCCCGATGCGGATACTCCTGCATACCCGCCTCGAGACGGCGCAGACCGTCCTCGAGCACGGAACGGGGACACGCGATGTTCATACGAAGGAAGCCCGTGCCGTTCCCGCCGTATTGCGCGCCGGCGGAAAGATACAGACCGGTGCGACGGCGCAGGAACGCGGCAATTTCCCCTGCATCCGTACCGTTTTCGACGCCGCAGTCCAGCCAGAGCAGATAGGTGGCTTCCGAAGGAACGAGACGCATGGACGGCACATGCGCACGGAGAAACGCGTCTACGGTGCGCCGATTCTCCTCCATATACTGCCGAAGCGCGTCGAGCCAGCTCGTGCCCTGCGTAAAGGCGGCGACGGCGGCGGTGACGGCAAACGCATTCGGCTCCGCGACTTCGTCGGTGTTCAGCCCGCGCCACACGCGGTGGCGCAGAAACGGCTCAGGGACTGAGACTGCCGCCGTCTGGATGCCCGCCAGATTGAACGCCTTGGTGGGTGCCATGCAGGTAATGCTGATCTGCCGACACTCGTCGGAGACCGAGGCAAACGGGACGTATTCCCGCCCGGGCGCGGTCAGATCGCAGTGGATCTCGTCGGAGATCACGGTGACACCGTGCCGATGACAAAGCGCACCGATGCGCGCCAAGGTCTCCCGATCCCACAGCTTACCGATGGGATTGTGCGGATTGCAGAGGATCATCAGCGTGGTCTGCGGATCGGTAAGACCCGCTTCCAGTGACACAAAATCGATGTCGTACCCGCCGTTTTCATAGCGGAGCGGGCATTCAAGCACCTGCCGCCCGTTGTTGAGGACGGAATTGTAGAAAATGTTGTAGACAGGCGTGAGGACAAGCACCTTTTCCGCAGGTGTGGTCAGCTTGCGCACCATAGAGGAAATGGCGGGAACCACCCCCGTGCAGAAGATGAGCCAGTCGCGCTCCATGCGGAAGCCGTGCCGCGTCTCCCACCACCCGATATAGGCATCGTACCAAGCGTCGTCAATGACCGTGTACCCGAAAACGCCGTGTTCCGCCCGACGCATCAGCGCCTCGTGAATCTCGGGTGCGGTGCGGAAGTCCATGTCCGCCACCCACATGGGCAGTTCGTTTTCCGCCACGTTCCATTTCAGAGAGCCGGAATTGCGGCGGTCTGTCGGTGTGTCAAAATCGTAGTGCTTCATCGGTTCCCTCCGTTTTCTGCGTTATTCGTCAGCGATGCAATGCGGCAGATGATCTCGGTCGCGGACGGGTCGATGCGCTCCGGCTCCATAATGAGCTGACCGAGCTCATCGGCACGCACGGTGCCGCCTGCGGGATTGATGACGCTGTCGATCTTCCCCGTGATATCCGCGTCCACGGTGGAGTATTCAAACGCAAGCGTCGTGTTGAGCGTGCGGCAGTGCTTCATGGTCAGGTTCTCAACGTAGCACATGCCCTGCAGGCTCTCCACGGTGCAGTTGACCAAGGTCAGATTGCGGGCGTTCCAGCCCAGATATTCGCCCGAAATGAAGGAATCGTACACCGTGACGTTTTCACTGTTCCAAAACGCATCCTTGGAAAGCAGACGGGAATTGCGGATCACGACGTTTTTCACGCCGTCAAACGAGTAGTTGCCGTACAGGGTCAGCCCGTCCACCGTGACGTTCTCGCTGTTCATGAGAAAATAATCTCCCCGTGCCACGGCTTGCTCCAGCACCACGCCGTCGCAGTGCCACAGGGTCTCGGCGGCGTTGGCAAAGGATACGCGCCGCAGGGTCAGACCGTGACACCGCCGAAAATTCTTGGGCGCTTCTATGGCGCAGTCCTCTGCGGTCATGTTTCGGGTGTACCACACGCCTGCCCGTCCCATCTCGAACCACGTGCAATTGCGCGCCGTGATATTTTCCGCATACCAGAGCGGATATTTCCACTTGAACATACTGCCTTCCAGCTCGATGTTGCGGCTTTCCTTGAGCGGGGATTCCCCGTCGTCGAATACGGTGTCCGTGATGCGCAGATCGTGCGCTCCGAACAAGGCGCGTTCGCCTGTCAGATATGCCTGTTTGATTTCCTTCATGCTTGGGGATGGCTCCTTTTCCGTCGGTGATATGCGAATGCTTCCCGCCGCGGCGGTCTGAAATGCACTTCGATAGCAATATATATTATATAACCGCCGAACCCCGAATGCAATCGCAATCTTTGAATATTTATCGAAAAAAAGCCGATCCCCCGTTTTCATTTATTTCACATATTATGCGAATTTCCGTCTCGGTCGGAAAACCGACACGTTACGCCCGCACGCTAAGCGGGAGAATAGGGCTTGGACAGGGGCACGCGTGCCCGATGTCCGTCCGCCGCGACATGTGCATTCTCTGCTTTCGCCGCATCCGTACTTCCGACATCGGTCCCCGACGCCGAGGGAGCTTCCGATGCCGCCGCATACCGTTCCTGCAACATGCACAGCATGGTTTCCGGCTCGGTGGCGCGGATGCCGCGATCCGAAAGGGCTTCGGAGATCGCCGACACCGTTTTCATCCGCCGTTCCTTCTCGGGCAGGTCGCCGTACACCTGCGCCGCCGCCCACATGCACTGCCGCACCACCTTTTGGCGGATTCGGCGCTCGCGGCGCCGTGTGAATATCTGCCGTACCAGAACCCCGATTCCTCCCGCGAGCGCGGTCAGCGCGGCATACAGCAGTTGTGTGCCGTACTCGTTCAAAAACCGAACGATCATATTGACGGTTGCCTCCATTATTTGATTCATGCGCTTCTCCTTTCCCCGGCAGATCCCCGCAGAACCGTTACTTATGTGTTTCACCCCATGACGGGATGTGAACGCCTTTTTACGATTTTTTATTAATTCGACATTTTTTCCTTGACGTCGATCCAAAAATAGGATACAATTGACCTTGGCGTTTCTTTGCTCACCGAAACGATCTCGGCGGGATGCGGTCATGGGCGATAGTGCGGCACACGCCGTGCGGCGGGTGTCCTCTGCCTGTCCTTACCATAGCACATTTTGCCGAAAAAGGGAATTGTCATAGTTTTCCGATCGGGTGGTAAAGCTCTGGAATCCGCTGTAAAATACGGAGAGGGGACTGGTAAAACATGGGAGAAACACCCGCAACAATTCGAACTTATCTGACAACACTGAAAGAACGAACAGGTCTGTCCTGGGCAGATCTGTCCGCCGCAACCAAGCTACCCGATTCGACCATCCGCAAAATATTCAGCGGGGAAACCGCCGACCCCCGGTCTGGAGACCATCTCACTGATCGTACATGCCCTCGGCGGCTCTCTTGACGAAATGATCTCGGGTGCGCCCGAGGTCAGGGATGCGGAAAAGAACGCAGTGAACGCCCTGCGGGATTCCTACGAAAAACGCATCAAGGAGTTAAAGGACGCCGCCGAACAACACGCAGATTCCCTGAAGCGGGACAAGATGTTCCTATTCATCGTCGCCTGCGTCCTCACGGGCTTTCTGATCATCTTCCTCATCTTCGACCTCGCGCTCGGCTCAGTGGGCTGGATCCGCTACTGATTCGGGACGCGCGGGGAACGCGAGAAGTACGAGGAGTACGCGGGGCGCCGCCCCGAACCCCGGTCAAGGACCTTTTGGGAAAGGT
>USTB01000098.1 GCA_900557635.1 uncultured Eubacteriales bacterium | reverse complement strand
CAAGGGAAGAACCTGACTCACTTGCATCCTGTGTTCGGTAATGGTTCCCGTCTTATCTAGACAGAGGACGTCGATACGGGATAGGGTTTCAATCCCCTTCATACTGTTAAGTAGGACCTTTTGAAGGGCTAAACGGGTTGCCCCAAGCACCAAGGCTAGAGTCATTAAGAGGTAGAGACCTTCTGGAATCATCCCAATGATGGCACCGACCATAGAGGTGATGCTAACTTTGAGGGTTTCGTGATTTCCTAGATAGCTCTGCAAGAACAGAAACAAGCCAATCGGGACGAGAATCATTCCGATCATTCGGACAAGACCGTCCACTGCATGAACCATTTCGGATTCTTCGTGTCCCTTGACTTTTTTTGCAGAGAGACTCAGCTGATTAATATAAGACGCATCTCCTACTTGTTCCAAGACCGCAACTGCCTGGCCTGAAATAACAAAACTTCCTGACATGAGTGTCTGATGTTCAGCTTTAGGGATTTCATCTGCTTCTCCTGTCAATATTTTTGAATGGTTTTGCCCATCACATCCCGGATATCCACAAAGCCGATATCGGAACGGCGACTGTCCAAAGAATTGTTGCGGTTATCCCCCATCACAAAGATGGTGCCTTCCGGCACGGTGACGGGAAACGTCATATCCAGGCGGGTGTAGGTCGGTTCCGCGGTATAGGGTTCGTCCAGTGCTTCGCCGTTGCGGTACACGGCGCCGGTGGTAAAATCAATGTCGATCGTATCACCTGCCACGCCGATGACGCGTTTGATAAGCGTTTGGCCGTGCGGGGTGTAGGCGTCGATCACGACGATATCCCCATGGCTGGGCTGGTACGGCAGACTGTTGATGATCAGCAGCTGTTGATCATGCAGGGTGGGGTCCATGGAATGCCCGTCCACACGGATGGCCCGTGCGGCAAAGGTGAACACAAGAGAAAGCACAGCAACCGCCAGAATGATGGAATCCAGCCATTCCAGCAGGTTTTTGTTCTTTTTGCAGCGCTCTGTTACAGCGGCACTTGCCATAGCCAATCAAGCCCCCTTGCCTGGCATAGAAATTGATAAAACAAAAAGGGAAGAACGCCAACCGTCCTCCCCTTTTGCTGCATATTGGCCGATAATCAGACGCGAGCCTTGACCTTGGCGGCCTTGCCGGTGCGGCTGCGCAGATAGAACAGCTTTGCACGTCTGACCTTACCGCTGCGGATAATGTCCACGGCAACCACATTGGGGGAATGAACCGGGAAGGTCTTTTCCACGCCGATGCCGTTGGAAATGCGGCGAACCGTGAAGGTTTCGGAGATACCGCCGCCGTTGCGTGCGATGATGGTGCCCTCGTACATCTGAATTCTTTCCTTGGCGCCTTCCTTGATCTTGTTGTGAACACGGACGGTGTCACCGACATTCAGAACCGGGACTTCCTTTTTGAGTTGCTCGCTTGTAAAAGCCTGAAGTTTATCCATTTTGGCTTCCTCCTGATAATTAGGACATTCGTGCGGAGCTTTGGCAGAGGACTGTCCTGCAAAATAGCATGCCGCATACTGCGCCCGTCGGGACGCACCACGCCTACGCATAGCATAACGGTAGTATTCTACCATATAGGGTGACGAATTGCAAGTGCTTTTTTCTGTTTTCGGAAAATGACACAAAATGTTTACATTTTAGCAGGCATCTTTTCATCTTTCGCCGTGCCGAGGATATCGAAAAGGAGGTCGGGCAGGGAACCTGCGACGGGTGCGGCATGTCTCTTCTCCAAACGGCGGGTCAGCATGCTCCGACGCTCCTCCGAGGCGATCAGGGAGGCGACGGCATCTGCGATCGAGCGGCTGTCGGCGCTGCACAGAACGCCGTATCTGCCGTCGTCGGTTTGTTCGCGCGCGGCGGGATAGCGTGTGATGACCGTGGGACGGCACAGGATCATGGCTTCCTCCACGGTCAGGGGCATTGCCTCCGAGCGCGAGGGCTGGACGTAAATGTCACAGTCCGCCATGAGCGGGTACGGGTTTTCCCGTTCGCCCATAAACACAATACGCCCCGCACAGCCCAACGCTTCGGCTTGTGCGGTCAACCGACGGCGATAGGCAGGATCACCGTTCCCGACAAAATACCAGACGGCATCGACCCCGCGTCGGCACAACTCCGCCATCGCGCCGATGGCAAGATCGATCCCCTTGAGGGGCGAGAGACGTGCGACCGTGAGCAGGCGAACCGCTTTTCCCGTGCGAGGCAGACCGCAGTCAGCTTTTGCCAAGGTGCGGATGCGTTCGGCGTCGATCCGATTCGGAATGTACACGAACCGATCGGCAAGAGCGGGGAAGCGTCGGCGCAGATCGTCCCGCCCCGTGCGGCTCACTGCCGCAATGCGGTCACAGCGGGAAAAACAGGCTTCATATAACCTGTCCTCGCGCGCAACGGCGGTATAATCGAAGTGCATCCACGTGACATGATGCGCGGCATCGGTCTTGTGTGCCGCATAAAACATGGTGCGGTCGCCCCAAAAGGACAGCACCGCGTCATAATGTCCCGATAGCGGCGGCATCTTTTGCATGAAGTGAAGCCATATGCGGTGGAAGGCTTCGCGCCGTCTGCGTCCGAACGCCATGGCGAACAGATAGGGCGCAAGCTCTGCCGCGTACAGAGGGTTGCGGCGCAGGAGGCAGTGCGGAATGACGTGTTGGGCGTTTGCGGCGGACAGGGTGAACCATTCTCCCCACGCGCCCATATCGCGTACCCGTATGTAGGGCGGAAGCTGTGACAGGAGGGAACCGTTCCGACGCGCAAGCAACAGTGTGATGTCGTACTGCTCGGGGTCAAGGGAGCGCACGGCAGACAAAAACGCCTGTTCCGTGCCGCCGAGCGACAGATCGATTCCCACAAACAGAAGTGATTTCTTCAAGACAGCATCCTCCCTTCCGCGCATTTCGGCAAAATTCATACATTTTATTATAGCACGTGTCGGCGTTTGTGTCAATTCCCGTATATCGCGTTTGGGGCGCGGATTTTCTTGACAAGAACGCTCACTCTGTGATAAAATGAGAAAAGCAAATCGAGAGGCGGGCAGGATACCGCCGTTTTTCGATAGGACACTCTTTTGCGCCGCATGCCGCGGAAAACTCGGCGGGCGCGATCGACACCGCGCACGGCGGGGAACGGAGTTAAAATATGGAGCATTTGTCGGATATTGAAATCGCACAGGCGTGCCGTCCCGAGCCTATCGGGGTCATTGCACAGCGGGCGCACGTAGACGCAAAATACGTGGAGCAATACGGAAACGATAAGGCGAAGATCGATCTTTCCCTCTTGACCGAAACGGACAGACCGGACGGTAAGCTGATCTTAGTGACGGCAATCACCCCTACCCCCGCCGGCGAGGGCAAAACGACCACCACCATCGGTTTGGCGGACGGACTGCGCCGCATCGGCAAGGATGTCACCGTGGCGCTCCGTGAGCCGTCCCTCGGTCCCGTGTTCGGCATCAAGGGCGGCGCGGCAGGCGGCGGGTACGCGCAGGTGGTTCCCATGGAGGACATCAATCTCCATTTTACAGGAGATTTTCATGCCATCGGTGCGGCAAATAATCTGCTTGCCGCCATGCTGGATAATCACATCCATCAGGGGAACGCGCTCGGCATCGACGTGCGCAAGATCACATGGAAGCGATGCGTGGACATGAACGACCGTCAGCTCCGCTTCGTGGTGGACGGACTGGGTGGAAGGGTCAACGGTACGCCCCGCGAGGACGGCTTTGACATTACCGTTGCATCCGAGGTCATGGCGATCCTCTGCCTTGCCTCCTCGCTCTCCGATCTGAAGGAGCGCCTGTCCCGTATCATCGTGGGCTACACCTATGACGACCGCCCCGTGACGGCGGGCGATCTCAAGGCGGCGGGCGCGATGACGGCGCTTTTGCGCAATGCGCTCAAGCCGAATCTGGTGCAGACCCTGGAGGGCACGCCCGCGTTTGTGCACGGCGGTCCCTTTGCCAATATCGCACACGGCTGTAATTCGGTGATCGCCACCCGCATGGCGCTGAAAATGGGCGATTACACCGTCACCGAGGCGGGCTTCGGCGCTGACCTCGGCGCGGAAAAGTTTCTGGATATCAAATGCCGCATGGCGGGGCTGACCCCCGATGCCGTGGTCGTTGTGGCGACCGTCCGCGCGCTGAAAATGCACGGCGGCTTGGCGAAAAATCAGTTGGGAGATGAAAATCTCACCGCACTGGAGGCGGGCATTCCCAACCTTCTGCGGCACGTGTCCAATATACGCGACGTTTACGGTCTGCCGTGCGTGGTGGCGGTGAACCGTTTCCCCACCGACACCGATCGGGAGATCGATTGCATCATCGAAAAATGCCGTGCGCTCGGTGTGAATACCGTGCTGTCCACGGTCTGGGCGGACGGCGGACGCGGCGGCGAGGCGCTTGCGCGTGAGGTGGTACGTCTTTGCGAGGAAGAGCAGGGGCATTTCACGTTCAGCTATGCGGACGAACTGCCCTTAAAGGAAAAGATCGAAGCCGTGGTGAAGCGTATCTATCGCGGAAAGGGCGTGAACTTCCTGCCCGCTGCCGAAAAACAG
>USTB01000097.1 GCA_900557635.1 uncultured Eubacteriales bacterium | reverse complement strand
GGTCGCCTACACCGTCAGGGCAAGCCGCTCGGGCAAGGGTGATACCATCTATGTGAATTATCGGGAGGTAAAATAACGAATGAGCGTCATTGAAGTTTCTCATCTCACCAAGGATTACGGCTCGGGCAGGGGCGTGTTTGACGTTTCCTTTGCCGTGGAGCGCGGCGAGGTGTTCGGCTTTTTGGGACCGAACGGTGCCGGAAAATCCACAACCATACGCCATCTGATGGGCTTTTCCCGCCCGCAGGAGGGCGACACCAAAATATTCGGGAAGAGCACGTTTTCCCACTACGATCGGATCCTTTCCGACGTAGGCTACATCCCGGGCGAGATTGCCCTCCCCGCCGGACTGACCGGTTGGGAATTTCTCTCCATGATGCAGAGCCTCCAGCATAAAAAGAATCAGGAACAGTTGGATCGCATGCTTTCCATGTTCCGACTGGAGGATAAGGCTCTGCGCGGCGACACCAAGCATATGAGCTTGGGTGTAAAACGGAAGCTCGCCGTGGTCAGCGCCTTCATGAACGATCCGTCCGTGCTGATCCTGGACGAACCGACGAGCGGACTGGATCCCGTGATGCAGGAGGTGTTCGTGGATTTCATCAAGGAAGAAAAGGCGCGCGGCAAAACCATTCTGCTGTCCAGCCACATCTTCTCAGAGGTGGACGCCACCTGCGACCGCATCGCCATCATCAAGGACGGAAGGATTGTTTCGGAATTTGTTGCCGACGATTTGCGGCATGCAAACAAGAAGATCTACCGCATCCGCTTCTCCGACCGCGCAGAGCTTGCGCGCTTCCTGGAAGCCGCGAAGAGCCAAACCGATTCTTTCACGGTCGATCGCAGTGACCCCGATACGGCGACAGCGGTGATCCTGACCGAGGATGCACACATCAACGGCGTTGTGAGCTGTCTGGCGGATTTCGCCGTGGTGGAATTCGTGCATCGGAAGGAAACCCTGGAGGATTATTTTATGAAGTTCTACAAAGAAGACGGCGACTTCGGAGGTGCAATTCAATGAATGTAATGGAAACAAACGCACTGACCAAGGATTACGGCGGCGGACGCGGCATATTCGATGTCAGCTTTTCGGTGGCGGAGGGCGAGATGCTCGGTTTTGCCGGCACCAACGGAAGCGGCAAGACCACGACCATCCGTTCCCTGCTCGGATTCATCCGACCCACCTCGGGCATATCCTCGGTCAACGGGCTGACCTCATGGCAGCACTCGGCACAGATCATGAAGAACGTAGGATATGTGCCGGGCGAGATCGCCTTTCCCGACCTGCCCACAGGCATCGATTTTCTCAAATCGCAGGCGACCTTCCGCGGACTGCGGAGCATGGATCGGGCAAACGAGCTGATTGCGCGTCTGCAATTCGACCCGAGCGCGGGACTCAAGCGCATGAGTAAAGGTATGAAGCAAAAGACCGCCATCGTGGCGGCGCTCATGCACGACCCGCAGATCATTCTTTTGGACGAACCGACCACGGGTCTGGATCCTCTGATGCGCGATGCCTTTCTGGATATCATTCGAGAAGAGCACGAGCGCGGCAAAACCATCCTGATGAGCAGTCACATGTTCGGCGAGCTGGAGACCCTGTGCGACCGCGTGGCGCTCATTTCCGACGGTCACATCGTATCCGTGGCGGATATGGATGCCATCCGCAATCCCGCAGAACGGGAGTACAAGGTGGAGTTCCACAAAGCCGAGGATTATCAGCGCTTCCGCGGCGAGGGCTTCCGCATCGTCCGCGACCAGCCCCAGTATCAGCAGTACACCGTGCGCATCGAATCCGCCGGTGAGGGCGCAAAGAAACTGCTCGGCACACTTCGGAATTACGATGTCCGCATGATCGCGGAGGTTCCCTATCATCTTGAAAAATACTTTAAGACCGCTATGGCGGGAAAAGGAGAATGAAAATGTTCAGTAAAGCATTGTTTGCACAATCCTGCAAGGCAAACCGTTGGATGTGGCTTATCATCACGGTCGCCGTGTGTTTCATGTTGGCATGTGTGATGCTGATCTCGGGCGGCGGCAACATCGCTCTGGTCAAGAACGGCATCGAGGATACCATGATCTGCAGTCAGATCGATTCCCTCACCGCCGCGCGCGCCATCAACTATTATGAGCTGACGCAAAGTGCGCTCTCCACCTTCGACACCGCATTTGTTCAGGTCTACCAGACCACGGGCGATCCGGTCGCCGCGTATACGCAGGCTGTGGGCACGCTTGAGACCTATGCCGCACAGGTGGCTGAGTCCAAGGGCTATGCCGAAGGCTCGGACGAAGCAAACGAGATCAAGGGCGTTATCTTCTATGCCCTCAACCCGAACGGTCAGTTCGACGATTTCTATAAGTCGGTCGGCGAAGAGCCTCTCACCTACGCCATGGACACCGTGGGAACGCCCGAACGCGCCGCATACATCGCTTCCTACAGCCGTCAGGCATCCGCCGTTTTCCTTGCAGGCAACATGACCTCCGAAGAAAGCGTGGATAAAATGGTGGATCAGCTCTCCAAGTATAACATCACCCGCGAAAAGTACGACAGCTTCGGCTACACCTACGATTCCGTGAAGGAAACTGCCGCATCCACTACCGTGAAGTACCAGGCGGAGCTGACCGAAAAGGCGGCCGCACTGGATCCTGCCGCCGCAGATTACGCCGATCAGCTCACCGCACTGCGCGAGGGTCTGACCGACTCCTACACAAGCAGTTTCCTCTCCTCTCTGCCGCAGGAGGTATCCGATGCACTGGAGGAGATCGGCTCCACCGACCTGTATAACCTGATCGTCGGCTCGATCTTCTACAAGATGGCAGGACTGCTCCTCCCCATCATCTATGTGATCATGGCTTCCAACTCCCTCATCGCAGGACAGGTGGACAGCGGCTCCATGGCATATGTCCTTTCCACCTCCACCAAGCGCAGACAGGTCACCTTCACGCAGGCAGTGTTCCTCATCTCTTCCCTGCTGGCAATGACCCTGTGCACCACGGCGACCAGTATGGTCTGCCTGCACATCGTCAAGAGCGACGATATCACCCTGACCTATCAGCAGTTGGCTGAAATGAACCTCGGCGCCTTCTGCACCCTGTTTGCCATCGGCGGTATCTGCTTCCTGACCTCCGCATGGTTCAACCGCTCCAAAAACTCCATGGCGATCGGCGGCGGCTTGAGCATGTTCTTCCTGGTGGCGACCATGCTGGGTCTGTTCGGCTCGCCCGTGCTCCCCTCCGTCATCCGTCTGGCGGCATTGAACAACTTCAACTACTTCACCCTCATTTCCCTATTCGATGTCATCAGCATTATTGACGGCACCACCGACTTCATCTGGAAGTTCGCCATTCTCGGCGGCATCGGTCTGGTCTGTTACATTGCAGGCAGTGAACGGTTCGCCCGCAAGGATCTGCCCCTGTAATGCAACGACACACGGGTTTGTCGTAAAAATAGCGTAAAATGGAATAAAAGCGGAGAATTTGTCACATGCATTGACAATCCTCCGCTTTTGCGTTACACTGTAAATAGGAAATATCCGGACGGAGGAAGGGATGGAATCTATGCGACATATTGCCTCAGCACTCCTTTTATGCCTGTTCCTCGGCGTTCTGCTCAGCGGCTGTGCCGACGACACCGCACCCGCCGATGCCGATACCCAGCCCCCTGCCGTCAGCGAAACCGACAGCACAACAGCGGACAGCCCCACAGAGTCGTCCGAAACCGAACCGCCCGACGAAACAGGGGAAACGGACGGGAGCACCGAACCGCCCGAAACCGAACCGCCTGTCCCGACGGCGGACGAAACGGTGGCACAGCTTCCCGACGTCGAATCGTGCAAAAACGGCGTCCTGACCCTGACCTATACCCAGATCAATGACGACACGCGGGAACGCTTCCTCACACTGCTCGACGAACTTTCCGCACTGCCCGCGCACGAGCTCGACCCTGCGTCCTATCGAATTGCCGTGGGGAGCGCAACCCTCGAGCTTGGATACGGCGATACCCCGTATCTTCTTTCCTGCACCGCATACGGAAACGCCGTCGCCTTTGAGGCGGGACAGTTTCCTCTGGGGAATGATGCCTTTGTCGCACTGTATAATACCGCGTCGGCGGTCATCCTCGGCAACGGGCTCCATCAGGAAAACTGGTACTTTCTGTCCCAGGCATGCAGTTATTCCCTTGCCGACGCACAGACGGATGTGCCGCGCATGGCGCGCACGCAGATCCGCATTTACCCCGATTCCACGGGCAGTCTGATGTATACCCGTCAGCCCGTGAAATTTCAGTCCGAATATCGGAAAACCGATGCGGACTATCTGCGGCTTTGTGCCGCGCGGGACGAGCTTCTCCTGGAAACAGGCGCGCTGTCCCTGCTTGCGGACGGAAAGCCGTATTTCTTCCCCATCGAGACGGCGCACATTTCCGATACCGTCGATCTGGATGCGCTCTGGACACAGTTCCGCACCGAATCCGAATTCGCGGTCTATGCCACTTTAGACGACCGCCTCGCCGCAAACGCCGTCCAATATCCAGCAGTTTACTGATTCCATTCGCCTGAACAATGGAAGGAAAGCACAAAAATCGGGCGCCTGCCATAGCA
>USTB01000096.1 GCA_900557635.1 uncultured Eubacteriales bacterium | reverse complement strand
TGCTCCCGTGCGCGCGGCGGGAGGCGGCGACCTCATCATTGGATAACGGTTGATATTGCACGGCATGATCCCCTTTTTGAATTGCGGCAGACCGCTTTCGGATGCGGACTGCCGTTATCGCATTATATGAGACGGCGTGTCCGTACATGCCCCGCATCGGGCAAAAGAAAATGCGTGTACCGCGCATGGGAAAATTTTCTTAAAACGCTTCTAAGGTATTGACAAAAAGTGTCTCATATGATACAATATCGATGCGCTGAAATGCTTCGGTCGGTGTAACGGAGCGGAGAGGGAGGATACCGTATGAAGAGCAGAAACGATATCGTTCGGCAGATCCCCCTGTTTTCCGCATGCGGCGACCCTTTTTTGAACACCCTGCTTTCGGATGCATTGATGCGGGAGTGCGGTAGCGGGGACTGTCTCTGTCGAGCGGGCGAACCGCTTTCGGCATTGGTGCTTCTGCTCTCGGGCAGGCTGACGGTTCTGGCGGCGGACGGCACCACCGTTCTGCGCACCATCACCGCGCCGGGTCTGTTCGGGCTGTCCACCCTGTTCGGGGACGGCGATCGATCGGTGAGCACGGTATGCTCACGGGGAAAGAGTCGGGTGCTTTACCTTCCGAAGGAGCGGTTGGATCGCGCACTGCGGAGCAATGCGGATTTTGCGCTTCGCTATATCGGGCTTCTGTCCTCCCGCATTCGCTTCCTCAATGAGCGGATCGGAACGTTCACCGCGTCGGGAACCGAAAAGCGCTTGGCGGACTATCTCTGTCGCTTGCCCCGCGACGGCGATGGCAAGTACCGTCTGACGGTCTCGCTGAGTACACTGGCGGATATGCTGTCGGTGGGGCGTGCGTCTCTTTACCGTGCGTTTGATGCACTGGCGGCGCAGGGGCTTGCCTTCCGCGAGGGAAAGACCGTTTCCGTTCCGGATCGCGCGGCACTGCAGGCACTGGCGCAGGGCTGTGCGCAAAACGACCCAATGTAAATCTTCATCAAAGAAAGGATGATTTTTAATATGAAAAAGAAAATTCTGTGCGCTGTTCTCAGCGTCCTGATGCTGTTTGCGCTTGTCGCCTGCGGTACAGGCACGGGGGACGGCGAAACCACGACCGTACCGGGCACCTCCGCACCCGTAGGTGAGATTACTACCGGGCAGGACGGTCCGACGCCGGCGGAACGCACGGCAGTCAATCTTGCCGTTCTGGCAGGACCGACGGGCATGGGTGCGTCCTACCTCATGGAGCAGAACGAAGCCGGCGAAGCCAAGAACGCATACACCGTGACGGTGGCGACTGCCCCCGATCAGGTGACGGCGGGTCTGATCAACGGCTCTCTTGACATGGCGGCGATCCCCACGAATCTGGCGGCTGTCCTGTATCAAAAGACCAAGGGCGGTGTTCAGGTTCTGGCATGCAACACGCTGGGCGTGCTTTATCTTCTGGAAAACGGCGACACCGTGCATTCCGTGGAGGATCTGCGCGGCAAGACGGTGTATGCCACCGGACAAGGCTCCACGCCCGAGTATATCTTCAATTATGTCCTGGCAAAGAACGGCTTGACCGTGGGCACCGACGTGACCGTGGAATATCTGGCTGAGCATGCCGAGCTTGCCGCAAAGCTCAAGGCGGGCGAAGTGGTGCTTGGCGTTCTCCCCGAGCCGCAGGTGTCGGTTGCCATGATGGGCAACGCCGATCTGCGCGTGGCGCTGAATCTGACCGAGGAATGGAACCGTGTGGCGGGCGACTCCGCGCTGATTCAGGGCTGTATCGCCGTGCGTACCGCATTTGCTCAGGAGCATCCCGAGGCGATCTCCGCATTCCTTACGGAATATGAGGCATCGGTGAATTACGTCAACGAAAATCCCGAAGCGGCCGCAAAGCTGATCGAGAAGCACGGCATCGTGGCAAAGGAAGCCATCGCCCTGCGCGCCATCCCCAATGCGAATATGGTGTGTATGACCGGTGCGGAAATGAAGACCAAGCTGTCGGGCTTCTTGCAGGTGCTGTTTGATGCAGACGCAAAGTCGGTGGGCGGAAAACTGCCCGATGACGGCTTCTATTATGGCAACTAAACTAAAGGGCGTCGCAGGACGCCTTTTCGTTCTCTTATTCTGGCTGACGGTGTGGGAGCTTGCGGCGCTGGCGGTGGATCGCGAACTGCTGGTGCCCGCGCCCACGGCGGTCTTTGCGCGGCTATGGGGGCTGATACGGGAAAAGAGCTTCTGGCTTGCCTGTCTTTCCGGTCTCGGACGGATGGCGGGAGGCTACGCCGCCGGCGTGTCGGCGGGCGTTCTGCTTGCGTTCGGCGCGCATTGGTGCCGTCCGCTGCGAATGCTGATTTCTCCTGTGTTCACGGTGATCCGCGCCACGCCCGTCGCGTCCTTCATCCTCATTGCACTGGTGTGGATCGGCGGCGGACGGGTCCCCGTATTTACGGCGTTTCTCATGGTTCTGCCCATTGTGTGGGGCGGTACTGTGGGCGGTCTGGAGAGCGTGGGAAGGGAACTGCCCGAAATGGCGCGGGTGTTTTCCCTGTCCCCCTGGCGGAAGCTACGGTATCTGTATCTGCCCGCCGTGCGGACCTCCCTCCTGTCCGCCTGTGTGACGGCGGTGGGACTGGCATGGAAGGCAAGCGTGGCGGCGGAGGTGCTGTGCGTCTCCGGAAATTCGGTGGGACTGTATCTGTACCGCGCCAAGCTGTATCTGGAAACCGTGGATCTTTACGCGTGGACGGTGGCTGTTATTTTGCTGAGCCTGACACTGGAAACGGCACTCAAGGCGGCTGTGCGACGTCTGACGGCGAAGGGAGGGAAGTGTGCGCATGTATGATATTGAATTTGCGGGCGTGTGCCGCTCCTTCGGCACAAAAACGGTGCTCCGCGATCTGCACCTGACCCTGGAGGCGGGGAAGATCACGGCGCTGAGCGGGCCGTCCGGTGTGGGAAAGACCACCGTCCTGCGCATGATTGCGGGACTGGAGCGACCCGATGCGGGCGACATTCTCGGCGCACCGCCCATGCACGACGTTTCCTTTGTCTTTCAGGAGCCGCGCCTTTTGCCGTGGCTCACGGCACGGGACAATATCCGCTGTGTTCTGGCGGACCGTCGCGACCGTGCGGGGACGGCAGACCGCTTTTTGGAGACGGTAGAGCTGACCGACGCGGCATGTCAGCTTCCCGAACAGCTCTCGGGCGGAATGCAACAGAGGGTGTCTCTGGCGCGCGCGTTGGCGGCGGAGCGTCCGGTGCTTCTGATGGACGAGCCGTTCCGCGGGCTGGACATCGCACTGCGAGATCGGTTGATCTGTCGCATTCTGCCGCTTCTTGCGGGAAAAACCGTCATTTTTGTGACCCATTCCCCCGAGGAAGCTGAGGCTGTGTCGGATCGCACCTTCGTTCTGACGCCGCCCGTGATCTGAAAATCCGTCCTCTTTCCTCCGTATCCGAAAAACAGCGCGAAAAGGGCTTGACAAATTCATACAATCCCGATATAATGTTACCGTATGCGATTTCAAATTACCAAAATCCGGTGACATCCGGTAAATAAAACGGAGGAATACACCCAATGTACGAACAGGTCAAGAAGATTCTCATGGAAGATCTTCAGGTAGATGAAAAAGATATCCGTCCCGATGCCGAGCTGATTTCCGATCTCGGCGTGAATTCTCTGGAGCTTGCCGATATGGTGCTTCTGTGCGAGGAGAAATTCGGCATTGAGATCAAGGATGAGGACATCCATAAGTTTATCACTGTGGCTGATGTCGCCAATTATTTGGAGGAAGTTACAGGCAAGTAATGTGATCTTGCGGGAAACGACCTGTTTTTGCGTTGGCAAATGGGTCGTTTTTTGTGCCGTATTGTCGAAAAAAGGCGGGCAATGCCGCATGCCGCAGATTGCGGGACGCGGCGTGCCGAAATCACGACCGAAAAAACGAAGGAAAGGACGGAATACCGATGCAGACCGCAGTCAATTTGTGTATCACCCTGTGTGTGATCCTGTTTCTTTTACTGATTTTGTATCTGGTCATACGCCTGTTCCGACGCCTGCGCGCCGTGATTTTGTTGCAGGAGGTGGCGGACAACCCCAAATTGCGCAATCCCGTGGGGAAAATGCTGTCCGTATACTACCGCAGACTGCCCGTTTTTCATAACATGAGCATTCCGTTCCGCACGCGGGACGGCGTGGTGATGTGCCGCATACAGTATCTCATGGTCAATCGCGGCGGCATTTTGCTCATTGCCGCCTGTCCTCAGCGCGGCTTTGTGGAAAATCCGTTTCAGGGCGACTGGCGCGTGTTCACGCGGGATGCGGTGCGCCGCTTCCCCAACCCTCTGGAGACCAATACCGCCAATGCCCGCATGATAAACGCCCTGCTGAAGCGGAATCGGATCCAGAACATTCCCATCCGCGCCATTGCGGTCTTTCCTGCGGAAAACAACCGCTATAAAAACCGCATCGAGCAGGTTATGCCTCTGTCCCGTCTGCGCGGGTACATCCATGATATGAACAAGAATCGCTTCCTCTCACACAGGGAGATCCGACGCGTGGCATCGGTTTTACGGCATGCGGCGGTCAACGAAAAGCAACAAAGGGAACACAGCGCTTCATCGGCTTCCTGAGTCTCCGC
>USTB01000095.1 GCA_900557635.1 uncultured Eubacteriales bacterium | reverse complement strand
GGATGCCCTGAGAGCCGATGACGGTGGTGTGCAGGGACTGGTACATGTTGGGCTTCGGCGTGGAGATATAGTCCTTGAATCTACCCGGCATGGATTTATACATGTCGTGGATGATGCCGAGCACGGTGTAGCATTCCAGCTCGGTCTGCACGATGATACGCATGGCATAAAAGTCGTAAATTTCATCGAACGACTTGTTATGCTCATACATTTTGCGATAAATGGAGTAGACGCTCTTCACGCGCCCCTCGAGCTGAAAATTGATACCGGATTTTTCCAGCTTCTCCGAAACGCTCTTTTTGCAGTTCTCGATGAAATTGCGGTTCTGACCGAATTTTTCCTCGATGTGCTGCTGTACCTCACGGTATCCCACGGGGTCGAGGTATCCGAGCGAAATATTCTCTAACTCCTGCTTGATCCTCTGCATGCCGAGACGGTGTGCAAGCGGAGCGTAGACCTGCATGGTCTCAAGCGAGATCTGCCGCCGCTTGTCCTCATTTTTGGCGCCGAGCGTGCGCATGTTGTGCAGTCTGTCGCACAGCTTGATGAGAATGACGCAGACATCCTTCGACATGGCAAGGAACATCTTGCGCAGATTCTCGATGTGCGCCTCTTCCTTGTCCTCAAAGGGGATATATTTCAGCTTGGTCAGACCGTCCACCAGAAGAGCGACCTGATCGCCGAATTTGTGGCGCAAATCCTCGGTATCGGTGCGCGTACCGCAGTCCTCCACCACATCGTGGAGCAGTGCGGCGCAAATGGAATCGGTGTCAAGCCCCAGGGAGGCGACGATTTCCGCCACCGCCACGGGATGGGAGATATACGGCTCCCCGCTTGCGCGGAACTGCCCCTCATGCAGTTCTTTGGCATATAAAAACGCCTGTTTGATTTTTTCTAAATCGTAGTGTTTACCGGATTCCTTTAAGGTGGTTAGCAGATTCTGAATTTCCTCGTACATAGTTACCTCGCCGTTTCACCGGACAGTTGTCTGTAAATTCGGGAATGATCCAAGCTGACCTTCCCCGATTCGGGAATGGAAAAACGGCATCCGCCGTCCAATTTTTCAAAAGACAGGATGTGCAGCTCCTCCAGCACACGGAGAGCGACAAGCACCTGTGCATATGCGCCGTCGCGGATGCCGACCTCGCGTTCCAGCTCGCAAAATCCGATGCACGTCACCCCTGCACGGATGCGTCCCCGTATGTAAGAAAAAACGCGGGCGCAGAAATTGCGATCCGGACAGGAAAAGCCGGGGATCGCATGCTCCTGTGCCATCACGGTGCGGTAGAGGGTGTCCTCGCGGTCAACGTGCGCCTGCACGTCCGATGTCAAGCGGATATCCCGCACAATGATCTGAACACTGCGCACCCCTTGGTACTCGTTGGCATCGAGTTGAGCGGCAAGGTCGCATCGGTCGCCGATATAGACCGGAAGCTGTTCGGGAGAGTGCCCGAAGAACATGGCGTTGAAGGTTACGCCGTCCTTTTCCAGTCGGAGCTTGGTGTGGCGGTTCTGCCCCACCCCGCTGATGACCGAAACGCGGGCATCCCGAATAAAAAACAGGGGCGTGGGATTTCCCGAGCCGAACGGCTCCAAAACGGTCAGCTCGTCCGCCGTGGCAAGGGTCAGTTCCTTTGCCTGCAGTTCGCAGTCGAAATTCAGGGTTCGCGTCAGACCGTCCGTCGGCAAAACCGAACGGGCATATTCGTTGATCCGACGTCGGAACACGTCAAGCTCGGAGCGTTTGATGATCAGTCCCGCCGCCAATTCGTGCCCGCCGTAACGGATCAGCAAATCGGAGCAGGCAGACAGCGCACAAACCAGATCCAAGCCCTTTACCGAGCGTCCCGAGCCTTTTCCGATGTCGCCGTCAAAGGAAATTAAGATGGAAGGTCGGTTGAATTTATCGGTAATACGCGACGATACGATCCCGATGATGCCCGAATGCCAATGGTCGGACGCTAGAACGATGACGGGATCATTCTCCGCGCCGATCGCCCGCAGTTCCTCGGTCGCCTCCGAGGCAATGATATTTTCTTCATCCTGACGTCTTGCGTTGACGTCGCACAGATATGCCGCAATCTCGCGCACCCGCTCGGACGATTCGCTCAGAAACAGCTCAGCCGCGACCGAAGCCGATTCCAGTCTCCCCGCCGCATTAAGACGGGGCGCGATGGTAAAGCCGACAAGCGAGCTGTTCACACGGCGCTTGCGCGCACGCGTCGCGCTTTGAGACGCCGTGCAGTCGAGAAGAACCGAAAAGCCAAGGCGCGGGTGATGCTCGATGAGGGACAGCCCGACACTGACAATCAGTCGGTTCTCCCCGACGAGGGGCATCACATCGGCGACCGTGCCAAGTGCCACAAGATCCAGAAAATCCCGACACACCGAATCGGTGCAGGTCACGTCTCCTCCGTGTCGCAGCATTTCCATGGCACAGACCAGCTTGAACACCACACCCACACCTGCAAGCTCCTTGAATGGATAGGAACAGTCCTGCCGCCGACAGTTCACCACTGCCTCGGCATCGGGCAGGATATCGGGGCATTCATGGTGGTCGGTCACCACAACGTCCATGCCCAGAGAATGGGCATACGCGATCTCGTCGTTTGCCGTGACACCGGTATCCACCGTTACGATAAGGCGAGTGCCGTCTGCCGATAAGGCATCCAGTGCTGCGCGGTTGATGCCGTAGCCCTCGCCGTTTCGGTTCGGGATATAATAATCAACGGACGCACCGCGGGAGCGGAGGTACAGCACAAGCACCGATACCGAGGTCACGCCGTCCACGTCATAGTCGCCGTAGACCGTGATCGGCTCGTTTTGAGCCAATGCCTGTTCGATGCGTGCGACCGCGCGATCCATATCCGCCATAAGGAAGGGATCGAAAAACGCGGTGTCCTCTTTTTTGATGAAGCGATCCACGGCAGGGAGATCGGTATATCCTCTCGACACGAGAATGTCGCAAAGCACGCGCGAAAATCCCGTCGCCTTTTGCAGGGCGGCAGACTGCGCACACTGTTCGCGCGTGAGTGTCTTGATATTCCATTTTTTTTCCGTTTTCACGGACATAAAATCTCCTCCTTTCCGTGATTTTTGCTGAAATATATAACGTTAATACGGCGCATATTCGCGCATCAGCGCCAGCGCACAGTGAATGCCGTCAAGCGCGGCACTGGTGATTCCTCCGGCGTAGCCCGCGCCCTCGCCGCATGGGTACAAATTGGTGCACGCGGATGCGGTCAAATCCTCACCGCGCA
Source organism: uncultured Eubacteriales bacterium (assembly GCA_900557635.1). Next base: position 1,401 of record USTB01000095.1, on the reverse strand, counting down.
CAATGCGGTAAGGTGCGCTTGTCCGTGTTTCGGGACCTGTGAGGACGGCATCCGGCGCATCAAAGCCGGGGAGCTTACGTCCGAAAATTCGGATGCCCGCTTCCAGTCCCGCGCAGATCGACTGCGGAAAGAGCTGACGCAGGTCGCGAAGGGACGCGCCGTGCCCTTCCATATACGTGGGCAGGACGCGGCGGGGCTGTGTGCCGCTTTTTCTCGCGAGAAAATCGCCCACGGTCTGCACCGGCGCACGGTAATTGCCGCCGCCGAGATGATATGCGCGCTCCTCGAGCTGTCGCTGAAAGCGCATGGGATCGTCGTCTGTCACGGATACACAGACAGCGGAGCAGGCGTTCGTGCCGTCCCGCCCGTATCGGCTCATGCCGTTGACCACGACCCCGCCCTCCTCGGAGGCGGCGGCTACCACCTCACCGCCCGGGCACATGCAGAAGGTGTACACACCCATGCCGTTCGGGTGGCAGGAGAGGGCGTACTCGCCTTTGGGCAGATAGGGATTTCCCGCCATGTCGCCGTACAGTCCGCGGTCGATGTCGCTCTGTAGATGCTCGATACGGACGCCGACCGAAAAGGGCTTGGGGCGCACGTCAAGGCGGCGCTGTAGGAGGCGATAGATGTCCCGCGCACTGTGTCCGGTTGCAAGGATCACCGAGCCGCACGGAATCTCACCCTGTCCCGTTTTCACCGAGACCACTCGATCCTGTGCCATGCAGAAATCCTCGGCACGGGTACGGAACAGGATCTCACCGCCCAAACGGAGGATCTCCTGCGTGATGCCCTCCACCACTGTTCGGAGACGGTCGGTTCCCACATGGGGCTTTGCTTCGGTGAGCACGGTCTCGGGCGCGCCGAAGCGGGCAAAGGTCTCAAGGACGAAGCGGCACAGCGGGTCGTTGACGCGGGTCACCAGCTTCCCATCCGAAAAGGTGCCGGCACCGCCCGCACCGAACTGCACGTTGCACTCAGAATCGAGTCTTCCGGTATCAAAAAAAGTCTGCACCGACCGAATGCGCTCGGCGGTGTCGCCGCCCCGCTCCAAAATCAGGGGACGGTAGCCGTTCTGAGCCAGAAGCAGTCCCGCAAACATACCAGCAGGACCGAAGCCGACGATGACGGGGCGCTCCGCCCACCGTGTACCGAATCGGATCTCGGGAAACGCCTCCTCCAAGATCACGGCGTCCGCCTTGGTGCGCAGACGCGCGGTCAGCGAATCGAGTTTATTCGGCGCGACCGTGCAGGCGTAGGTGAGCACCACCGAGCGCACCAGACGGATCTCGCCGCGCCGTCTCGCATCGACCGAGCGACGGTATACGGCGGATGCCGCGAGGGACGCGGACGGCAAAATGCCAGAAAGGCGACGCACGGCAAGCGCGATCACCTCATTTT
>USTB01000094.1 GCA_900557635.1 uncultured Eubacteriales bacterium | reverse complement strand
TGCGGCGCTTTCCGCAAAATGGGGCGAGCTTCGCGGTCTGAAGATCGTCAGCATTGCTCTGGGATCGGTGACACTGCCGGACGAGGATGCCGAGATGATCAAGCAGGCACAGCGCACGGCGATCATGCGCGATCCCACCATGGCGGCGGCTACCCTTGTGGGCGCACAGGCGGACGCGATGAAAGCGGCGGCGGAAAACAAAAACGGCGCAATGACCGGCTTTATGGGCATGGGTATGGCGATGAATGCGGGGAACGGCGTCAACGCGCAGAACCTGTTCGCCATGGGACAACAGCAGGCGGCACAGAACGGGTCTGCGTCTCCCGCTTCATGGAAGTGCTCCTGCGGCGCGACGGCAACCGGAAAATTCTGCCCCGAGTGCGGCTCGCCGAAGCCCGCAGACGCAAACGGCTGGACCTGCACGTGCGGTTCGGTGAACAAGGGAAAGTTCTGCCCGAACTGCGGTGCAAAGAAGCCTGCGGGCGTGCCGCAGTACCGTTGCGACAAGTGCGGCTGGGAGCCGGACGATCCGAAGAATCCTCCGAAATTCTGTCCCGAATGCGGCGATCCCTTCAATAGCGACGACGTTGTTCAGTGATTTTGTCTGTTTAGGGATCTAATCTACCGAACCTACCTCCCGCGCATCGGACGGTGGTGCGCGGGCGAAAGGAGAATGCAATATGCAAGCTCTGCAGGAATACAAATGCCCCTGTTGCGGCGGTGCCATTACCTTTGACAGTACCTTGCAGAAAATGAAGTGTCCGTACTGCGACACCGAATTTGATATGGAGACCCTGCGCAGTTATGACGACGGTCTGAAACCCGCGCAGGACGATATGTCGTGGGAGACCGAAGCCGGCGGACAGTGGCAGGAGGGGGAAGTGGAGGGCTTGCGCTCCTACATCTGCAATTCGTGCGGCGGCGAGATCGTCTGCGACGAAAACACGGCGGCAACCTCCTGCCCGTTCTGCGGAAATCCCGTGGTTATGATGGGGCAGTTTACGGGCGCGCTCCGACCGGATATCGTGATCCCGTTCAAGCTGGATAAGGCGGCGGCAAAGGCGGGTCTGCAAAAGCACCTCACCGGAAAGCGTCTGCTTCCGAAGATATTTAAGGATCAGAACCATATCGACGAAATCAAGGGCGTCTATGTCCCGTTCTGGCTCTTTGACACCGACGTGAATGCGCAGGTGCGCTACCGTGCCACAAGCGTGCGCGTCTGGAGCGACAAGGACTACGACTACACCGAGACCAGTCACTTTCTTCTGCGGCGAGGCGGCACGATCGGCTTTGAGCATGTGCCGGTGGACGGCTCGTCCAAAATGGCGGATGATCTCATGGAATCCATCGAGCCTTACGATTTTTCCGATGCCGTGGATTTCCAGACGGCGTATCTTGCGGGCTATCTTGCGGACAGGTACGACGTGAGTGCCGAGCAGAGCGTGGAGCGCGCCAACGAGCGTGTGAAAAAGTCCACCGAGGACGCATTTGCCGCGACCGTGGAGGGCTACACCACGGTGACCACGGAAAACAGTCATCTCCGGCTTCGCGGCGGCAAAGCCAAATATGCGCTGTATCCCGTGTGGCTTCTGACCACCTCGTGGAACGGCGACAAGTACACCTTTGCCATGAACGGACAGACCGGAAAGTTCGTGGGCGATCTGCCCGTGGATAAATCCGCGGCGCGCAAATGGACGCTCGGACTGACGGCTATCCTCGGTGCCGTGACCTACGGCGCGGTGTGGTTGCTTCGTATGGTCGGGATTCTGTGAGGAAGGCGGACGCATGAAAAAGAGAATTGTTGCGGTACTGCTCTTCGTCATTCTCGACATCGGCACGGCGCTGACGGTCTGCGGCGCCACCCCGACTTTTGATATCGACTCGAATTCCCGCCTCAACGACAAAGCGGGTCTGCTCACCTCCGCCGAGAGAAAAGAGCTTTCCGAACGGCTCGATGACGTCAGTGAGCGCCACGGCTTGGATGTCGTTATCGTCACACTGCGCGATCTCGGCGACTATGACGATCCGGTCCCGATGGCGGACGATATCTTTGACTATTGCGGGTACGGTATCGGCGCGGAGAAAGACGGTATTCTTCTGCTTGTCACAAAGGACGACCGCGCATGGGCGTTTTCCACGCACGGCGAGAGCTGGGGGATCGTTGTCTTTACCGATGCGGGTCAGGATTATATCTTTGAACAGATGCAGGACGATCTGTCGGACGGCAACTTCGCCGCCGCGTTTTCGACCTTCGTCGATCAGTGCGACGCGTTCGCCTCGAGTGCCGAGGACGGCGAGCCGTATGACTGGGACAATCTGCCGCGGGAGCCGCTTTCGCTTCTGTGGATTCCCGTATCGTTGTTCATCGGCTTCATCATTGCCAAGATCGCGGTGGCATGCATGAAGGGCAAGCTGAAAACCGTTCGCCGTCAGGCGGCGGCAAACTGCTATGTGAAGCCCGACAGCCTCGATCTCACCGAAAGCAGTGATCTGTTCCTTTACCAAACGGTCAGCCGCACGGCAAAGCCCAAGAACGACGACAACAGTTCGCATTCGGGTGGCAGTAGCACGCATACCTCGTCCTCCGGCTCAACGCACGGCGGAAGCGGCGGCAGATACTGATTTTTTGCACGGCTTCGGCTGTCCACGAGCGATGGGCTTTCTCTCGGAATTTTAACATGATGTGCCGCATTTTCGTTTGTCGGAAATGCGGCACTTTTTTGGTTTTTCGGTTGACAAGCATTTTTCAGAATGGTATAATGGGTCAGTTACTTATGCCGAGACGATTGCGGTTTCGCGCGGCGCGAACGGAATGACGTATTTTGGGGGATGAACGGTTGTGAGGCATCGAATACAGCTTGGATATCGAACGACACGCGGTGCTTTGCTTTGCCGTTGTGTCCTGTTCTGCGTTTTGGCGGCGCTCACGGTTCTGACGACAGCCGTATTTGCGGCGAATGACAGTCCGTCGCGTGACACATCGACCCCGTCGGCGCACGAGGTGCGTGTGGGCGCGCCCGTCACGACCGATCACAACGGGTATTTTCTCCTGTACCCGGGCGACGAACCGCTCGGGACTCCCTTGGCGCAGGGCGCAGAGGGGTACTTTGACCTCACCGTTTCCTCCGACGATTTCTGCACGCTCGTTTCGCTGACCTTCGGGAGCGATCAAACGGTTTCGGGGACGGGCAGGGTGTATTACCTGAATGTAACGGGCGCGTCGGAGCTGGAGCATCTGCATTCATACCGATTTGGCAATGTCACCCATACGTCGTGCAACGATCCGCTGACCATGCGTGGCGCGTGCACTTGCGGGAAAACGGCGGAGATCACCGTGCAGTCCCTGCATCACATGTCCGTGCACATAACTCCTGCGGCATGTACGGAAGCGGGACGGTATGACGCCGTCTGCGCTCTGTGCGGCTACAGCACAGAAACGCCTATCCCGCCCACAGGGCACACCCTTCGCTATCCGCAGGACGGGATCACCGAATCGGATCACACCGCGCAATGCATTGTTTGCGGTGCTGTCGAGCATAAGCCGCATGACCTTTCCGCATGGGAAACGGTACAGACGGTTTCGTGTGAAGCCCCCGCTGTCAACCGTTATTTTTGCGTCTGCGGTTACACGGAGGATCGGGAGTCGATACCGCCCATGGGGCATCAGTGGGACAGCGGCACGATCGTCGCCTCGCCGACGCCGGATACCGACGGCACACTGCGCTATACCTGTACCGCCTGCGGCGCGACCCGCGATCTGACCCTGCATGCGGAAAACGGGCATCATCATTGGAGCTATACGGTCACGCGCCGTGCGTCCTGCACCGAGAGCGGACAGGTGACGGCTGTCTGCGACTGCGGCGAGATCCTGACCTTTGCAGGTGCGCCCGCCGCGGGACACCGATTCTCGGATTGGGGCGGAACCGAAGGGCAGTATTCCCGCACCTGTCATGTCTGCGGGTATGAGGAAAATGCGGCGTCTCTTGATACCGAGCCGCCTGTAACGTCCGATTCTCCGCAAACAGAGCCGCCGGCAACGTCCGATTCCCCGCAGACAGAACCGCCCGCTACCGCTGTGTCGGAGGACGGAAAAACCGACCCGACCCCGCCTGTCACCGATGCGCGGGGAGACGGTGCGCCCGATTCGGACGGTACCTCGGGCGTCGCTCTGCGCGTGGTGCTTATCGTCCTACTCGTTGTCGCCGTTGCGGTCGGGCTGGCTCTGCTCGGTCTGTTCCTTCTGGTGCTGTATTCTCTTCAGCTCAGAAAGCGCCGCGATCCGGGCTACACAAATCGTAAACGCTGAGAACGCCGGATACTTTCTCCGATCCGGTACATATACAAGAAAGGATAATTTATGTTATATCGCTTCAATGATAAGGAATGCCTCAACGGTCTTTGGGACATTCTGCCCGTCCCCGACGGCAAATGCGACCGTACCTCGGTTCCGACGGATGGTTTTTCGGAGGGCGCATATCTTGTGCCGTCTTTTTTGAACAAGCCGTGCGTCGCCGTGCGCCGTCCCGGAGAGGAATACTATCACTTCGGTGCAAAGATCGTGGATCAGCCCGATACCGACAATCTCTACGATGCGTTTGAATATCCTGCGGAATGGGCGAATCTTTCGTGCGCCTATCTGCGTCGCAAAATTTCGGTTTCCCGCGAGGCAGGGAAGCGCTACTTCCTTGTGGCGGA